>JAYTFV010000719.1:0-4937 GCA_043734065.1 Planctomycetota bacterium | reverse complement strand
GCCGGACACTCCTCGGAGCATGATGGCCTCAAGCCTTCCAGAGATTACGCCTGACGAGCAGACCAGTGTCAGGCAGAGTCTCAGCACCGGATTGGCAGGCATCGATTCTGATGATCCCTCATTCGCTAACTTACCGTGGCAGTTTCAAGTGCCCGAAACCCCAAGCGATTTTCTGCCAACTGAACGCGACTTTGATCCGTGGAATGGCAACTTGGATGCCCAATGCGCCTGGAGGAACTTCGGCGGACTCACGCTCGATGAGGCTCACGCCAAATTCCGCGAGAACCCGCTGCGCTACCAGGAAGACTTCATGTGGATGGGTGGCAGGGCGTTTGCGTACTATTTTCCGGTGGTTGAAGATCACCTGAGAACCGTTTTCGAGACTGACCGCGATGATGACCACGAATCGAGGATTCTCGCGCACTGCATTCAGACACAATTCGATGACGACAATCTCATACATGTTCGACATCTCGCGCCGCGAGTGATCGAGCTTGCTGGGTTTGTCTGCGAGAAAATTCACCGCCTTGGTGTCTATAGCGGTGATCGGCAACGAGTGGCTGAAGCTTGGACTGTGTTGGCTGATCGCGTCAAAGCGGTCACCGAATCGTAGGCGAACAAGGCGTTGGGGAGCCAGCAGGGGGCAGGCACTTCGGAATTCGGAAGTGGCCGTGATCCGCATGGATCTCTGATGGAGTTGAACATGGCCCATTCCGAATTTCAAAGTACCCGAGCCCGTTCCATTGAGACTCCGCCGCCCCACCGATAACCTCATCGGACAGGCATCCTCTCTCCCGTGGCCACGCACGACGAAGACCCAGGACATGGCACTCTGGATCAAGGGGCCGTAAGGGAGAGCGCGGCGTGAGGTTCGATCGATCAGGGAGGATGTCGACGGTGAACTCGGATATGATGCAAACATGAAGCCCCGAATCTACACGGACACCTCGGTCCTTGGTGGCTGCGAGGACGAAGAGTTTGCGGAGCACTCCATCCAGCTCATGGAGAGCTTCGTCCAGGGTGAACGTGTCCTCGTGCTCTCCAGTCTCACGGTTCTAGAGTTGGCTGCGGCACCCAGCGCGGTTCGCCAGCGGCTGGCCTCCGTGCCCGAAGCGAACATCGAGACGCTACCGCTGGATGCCGAGGCGACGGAACTGGCCGAGGCCTACATTGTGGCAGGCGTACTCACCGGAAAGATGCGGGCCGACGCCCAACATATCGCCATCGCGACCATCGGCCGCGTCGATGTCTTGGTGAGCTGGAACTTCAAGCACATCGTCAATCTGCAGCGGATCCACGGCTATAACTCTGTCAATCTGCGGCAGGGCTATCCGATGATTGAGATTCGCACTCCACGAGAGGTGTTGTCAGATGGATAAGTTTGAAAAGAAGTTCGACGCGGTCGGGATGATGCGGTCGGCCCGGGACAAGATTTCAGCAGTCATCGAAGGCATGACGCTGGAGGAAGAGTTGAGATGGCTGGCCTCACAAGAACTGCAGGATCCGTTGTTGAAGCGGCTGCGAGATCGGACTGCCACACAGGCCGATGCCGCGGCCCGGTCTGCGGTCGAGCGTTGATCGGCAATACGTTTGGAAACCCCTGTCGCCGGGTGCCACGGGCGAGGGCTTTGACTCGCCCGTGCGGAGTGACTCACATGAGCCGTAACAGACTACTTCTGCTGGGTGCTGTTCTTGCTGGCGGGGTTGTGTTTCTCCTTCCGTTACTCAGCAGAAGTTCCAATTGCGGCGGCAACTCTGCGGCACTTTCCGATGTGCGTCAGTATGCACTACTCGTTGGTAACGCTGCGGAGGCCAGTCCAGATCATACGTTCCGAGTCGACGCCGCGACCCCAGAGCAACGGAAAGAACTGGCTGAGTTCGTACGTAATTCATGGATACCCCGTGCTCGATACCTCGTGTCCACCGCGTCGTTGTCCGAACGAGAGTTACAGACACGACGCGTGAAGATTGTCTGCGATACTCCGTACCGCAACGTTCCGCGGCGCTGGATTGGTTCAGCTCCACCCACACACGCCGCTGGCTACTCCGACGGCAGCTCAGGGCTGATCTCACCCGCCGAGTTTGCCGCACTCGATCGATCATCGTTTGCGTTTCTTGATGTGCTTTATCCGAGTAAATAGTCTGGAAACGCCTCAACTTGCGCGGCAACGAACCCGGCCATATGCCCCTTGTTTCAAGCGTGGCCGCTGTTGTGTCAGGGCATTGAGCTTGGGACGTTCATCGCGACGCTGGTGTTGGCCGTTCGCCGACTCAAGTCGTCTCACGCTTCGGCGGTGCCAGATTCACGGTGAGGTTTCGATAGTCCACGCGAAGCTCCAGGCCCAACAGTAATCCGACACCGAGGAGCGGAAAGTCGCCAGCGTTCGCAATGATTTGCAGCGGTTTGATCCTTCCGAACCACTCGATCTCGCAACTGAAAGTATTCAATTCAATCTGCGATCCATCGGCCAAAATCGCGTCGACACTTTCCGATTTCTCCAGACTCAATCGATCGATGATGGATTGCGGCAATACCAAGTCGCCGGTAAATCCGGTGTCCACCCAGACATCGATCGAAGCCTCATCCGATCCTGCCGATTTCATGAGGCGGACGGAGAGTAAGGACCGACCACCGTTGTCCACGACACCCTTCATCGCATGTGCAACCCAAAATGGACTGCGGCTCGGTGCCCCACGCGAAAGGCGTGGGCGAACTTCTCGGGATGCTTGGCTCGGGAGGCACCGATCGCCTCACTCAGAGTTTTGCCGAGGAAGTAATCTCCGGACTCGGGCTCAATGGCCACGAATTCATCGCGGTGCAGAGGCTCCAATTCAGATTTCAATCGCGATTCATAGATCGTCCTGGCCCGATCAGCAACGCTTTCGCTCTTCTCGCGTATCATGGCAGACTCCTGGTAGACACTGCTACTTTATGCGGGCGATGCGGTTGTGTCCATCTGTCTCACCCAGCGAAGCGACGCCGTTCCATTGAGACTCCGCCGTCCCCCCGATAACCTCCTCACACAGGCAACTCCCCTTCCCGCATCAGGCCCCCCGCGCATGACGACCGACACCCAAACCGTGGAACATGTCCTCGTTGTTCCCACTTCGCTATTTCACGAAGTCGGCTACTTCCAGGGGTTCCAGCCGAACATCGCTCCGTACCTGGAGACGCTGCTCGACCCGGCCTACACGAGCTACCGGCCACGCAACGAAGTCGAGCAAGACCCCAGCTTCAAGCAGTTGATTCCCTACTGCATCTTCATGTGCCATGGCGAAGTCTTCTCCTACCGGCGGGGGAAGGGGCAGGGGGAGGCACGGCTGCTCAGCAAGCGGTCGGTGGGGGTGGGTGGGCACATCTCGTCGATCGATCAGCATGCGGTGAGCGTCTACCGCGAGGGGATGCGCCGCGAGATCGAGGAGGAGGTGTTTCTTGAGTCAAAATATCAAGAACGCTGTATTGGGCTGATTAACGATGACCTGACCGAGGTTGGTAAGGTCCATTTGGGAATAGTTCATCTGTTTGAGATCGATCAGCCGAAAGTTCGGGCCCGTGAAGAGTCGATACATGAGGCAGGATTCGCCAAGCCGTCAGAACTGATACTCGCCCGAGATCAGTTCGAAACCTGGTCGCAAATCTGCCTCGACTACCTGATTTCCTAAAGAGATCGCGTGCCGACGGCAGTGCGTCCGCCAGGCTCAAGGCGACCGCATCGGCCCGAACTCTGTCCAAATCGCAAGGATGCGAGCCGGGCTGGAGTGCGCGATGTGGGACATCGATCACGATCGGCGGGGGGCTGATCGAGCCGCCGAACAGGACAAGGGAGTGTGCAAGATGCGTCGTGGTTTCAATCGTTGGATGTGGACCGGAGCGGCCTCGCTGGCATTGGCCGGAAGTGTGGCGTCCTTCGCCCTGGCCCAGGCTCCGGCCACGAAGGCTCCCGCCGCGAAAACTCCGGTGGCCAAGGCCCCCGTGGCGGGCGCGCCCGCTGCCCGTCCCGCTGTCGCCCCTCCGGCCACGGGAGCGGCTCCCATCGCCGGGGCTCCCCCCTCGAACATCATCACCGCCGAGGCCGCCAAGCTCCCGCTCCTGCCGGGTGGCGTGGACGAAGAGGGTCTGGGCCAGATGGTCAACGCCTTGGGCCTCAAGCCCGAGAAGCAGCTTCAACGCTACGACTTCGCCTTCCGGGCCGAGATGGAAGGTACCGAATGGACGCTCTCCATGTCGGCCGTGCTGAGCCAGGACCAGCAGTCGCTGTGGCTGATGGCCTGGCTCGATGAACTCCCCAAGTCGTCGGAAGCGGTCCCGCGTGCGGCGCTGTTGCGGCTGCTGTCCGAGAACGACAGCCTGGGTGACGGCAAGATGTTCGCCTACATCCCGAACAACCGCCGGTTTGTGATGCAGCGGGCCGTCGCGAATCAGCAGATGACCTCGGCCAAGTTCCGGGATCTGCTGCAAGACCTGGGAGCCAGCGTCGTCGAGTCGCACGGCACATGGTCGACCGCCGAATGGGTCAAGGGAGCGCCCGCCGCAGCGAATACCGCTGCGGCTCCGGCGGGTCAGACACCAGTCGCTGGTCAGGTTCCCGCCATGCGTCCTGCCCCAGCGGGTGGCCGTCCGCTGAACACGGCCACGAATGATCCGAAGAACACTCCTCCGGTGCGGAAGGAATAAATCCGGGGGCGACCCTCCGCATCGGAATCGACCGTCTCAACGAGAACTGACGCACAATTGGGCGTCCCTCGTGGAGACGGTCGATTTGGTTTTTGGGGTGTGGCCTTCGGGCGAAATAGCCCCTCCGACACCCCGCTTGTCGGGGTGGTTCCAGCGTCTGTGCGCTACTGGCTGAAATAGACAGACGTTGGGGAGATGGGGTGCGTGGAGCCTGGGGAGTCGGTGGCGTTCACGCCTCGCCTGCGTGTGAGCTGGGGGCGAG
>JAYTFV010000718.1:0-1511 GCA_043734065.1 Planctomycetota bacterium | reverse complement strand
ATGCGATCCCGAATGTTGGCCGGGTAGATGGCCAGCAACGCGACCTCGATGGCCCCATTGCGGTGGCCATACATTTGTGCCTTGATCTCAACTCCCACTTCAGGCAACGGCCCCGGCGGCACGAACGTGATCCCCGTGAACTTCTTCTGGATGGCGTACTTGTCATCTTTCGGGCAATTCTCCGCGTACCGGACGTTATTGCCGACCTGCGCGACCTCTCCCGGAGGGAGCGTGACCTGCAGGGCGGTCGAAAGTGCGTTCTCCAGGTCCGTCAGAAACAGCGCGGGGTCGGGGGCCTCTTTGTTCTTCACCGCGTCCAGAAACAGCGGGTGATTGCTGCACACATAGAGGAACACCGTCGCGTTCCCGGTCTCGCCGGGGAATTCCCCCTTCCAGGCCCCGACCAAACCGGGCAGATGCAGGCCCAGAAAGGGTGGCTGGCGGAGATCCTCCGGCTGCTCCTCGCCCTCCTTGGCGGGGCGTGGACCCGCGATCGGATTGAACCCCTTGGGGATTCTCATCGAGATCGTATACTGCGGAATGGTCCAGTTCCCGCTTTGCAACACCCGATCGAGCGACTGCCGGTACTCGAAGAATTTGTTCGTCTCCGTGAGTCGCTTCTCATACTGTTCACTCCCACAGCCCAGAACCAACAGGAGTCCCACGCAGGTGATTAGTGTTCGGGAACGGAGCATCCGGGGACTCGCTGGTCAAGGAGGTGGGTTCAGTGGCCCCATTGTGGTCCACCCCGCCATTCCCCGTCAAACGTGGGAGGAGAGATGCTCCGGAGGGGGGCTTTCACCAGTGGGCAGTATCCCTTATGAATCTCGGTCGCGGAGCGACTTAGCGACGTAGACGATGTCGCTCCGCGACTCGCTTTTCCTCGGAGGCCCCCCATTAGCGAATGCACCTCTGGCCCCTCTCCACTATAACATATGGAACGCCAATACTCCGGGATGCACCCCATGACTCAGCGGCTGTTTCTCTCCACGGTCACCAGCGACTTCGGGCCACTCCGCCTCTTTCTGGCGCAACAGCTGCGCCCCTCGGGGTTTCATGTCGTTCATCAGAGTGAGTTCATCGAGACCGGTCGGAACACGTTGGTCAAACTGGCCGAGTTCATCCAGCACGAGAGCGACATCGTGCTGCACTGCCTCGGTCCCAGCACCGGCAGTGTGCCACCGGCAGAGTACGTGGACGAACTGCTGCGGTTGTGTGGAGATGGCATCCGCAAGCGGTTCCCAGCACTGTTTGTGGACGAGGCGTTTCGCCGTCTATCTTATACCCAGTGGGAGGCTTGGCTCGGTATCTTCTACGACAAACTCGTCCTGCCGTATCAGTCCGCTGCTTCCGCATCTGTGCCGATCCGGGACAACGAAACTCCGATGTCCGTTGGCGAGCATCTGAATCGGCTCAAACCGTTCGCCGGGTATCCGACGCGGTTCACCAGTGACGCCGATCTGCTCGACCAGGTGAAGTCCGCTCTGCTGCGGCAGCGGACCGGGGGCGAG
>JAYTFV010000717.1:0-7453 GCA_043734065.1 Planctomycetota bacterium | reverse complement strand
CTTTCGCTCCGCGAAAGGCCGGTCTTTCGCGGAGCGAAAGACGACACTCATTTCTCGAACGGTTCTTAACAGGCCGCATGGCCCTTCTTCTCGGCCAGCTTCTCGCGGACCCGCTTCTCCAGTGCCTTGAGGATCTCATAGTCGCTCTTGTACGGCGACTCAAACGCCGGTCGCAGCGGCAAAGGCACATCGTCCATGCGGTAGACCGTGCCTGCCGTATTGATGCCATACGTCGCGGTCGTGAACGCCACAGCGGCAATGCGGGCGGTTTCGCTCATCTTGGGGTCGAGGGTGATGACTGGGATGCTCTTCAGGTGATCTCGCGCGGGCTGGCTGAAGTTCGACATCGGGTCGCTGGCGATGATCAGCGCCGCGTCGGCCTCGCCTCGCGCGAGCAGGTCCGAGGTCGTGAACTCGCCGGGGTTGAACCGCGGATAGCCGCGACAGAGGTTGACGCCGAACGGATATCCGGTCGACCACGTGACCACGTTATCGGCCCCGGTTACGTTGCCGTGCCCGCGCATCGGCTTGGCGACCCAGCGCGTATGCTTGTTCATGTCGCGGGCCAGGGCCAGAACCGCCCCGCTGTTGAAGTGCTTGCCGCGCGTCATCGTGACGCCCATGCCGAACAGGATCGCCCCGTACTTGGCTTTAATCATCCCGTCCATCACCTCGCGCAGGGTCTTGATCGAGATGCCGGTCTTGGCCTCCACGCTCAGGTCGGGGTCGAGTCCCTTGGCCATCAAACGCCAGGCCCACGCCAACTCGAAATCGGACCGAGGCTTGATCTGCAAGAAGAGATCGACCGCCTTCGAACTCTTCGTCTTCCGCACATCGATCAGCACAGCTGTGCGATCCTTACGGCCATTGGGGAGTTCTTCGCTCTTGGGCATCAAGCTGTATTTGGTGAAGTGTCGCGGGTGGCTTTCGGCGGGGTTGCCGCCCCAGAACAGCAGGTAGTCGGCACGGTTGCGAATCTCGCCGAGGGTGCAGGTGACCTCGCCGACCCCTTGAAAGGCCATCCCGCTGGGCCCGTGGCAGACGCTGGTGGTGGTGTCGACCATGCCGCCGATCCAGTCGGTGATGGCGACGGCCACACGCTGGGCCTCGCAGGTCGTGTCGGACAGGCCATACGTCACCGGGTAATTCGCATTGGCCAGGATCTCGGCGGCGCGTTCGATGGCCTGCTCGTAGCTGGCGGGCTGACCGTCAATGCGGGCATCGGGCTCGTTCTCGATGTGGTGGTTGAGGAACCACGCCTTGCCCAGGACGCAGGCCCGCTTGGCCTCGATGATCTTGTTGCCCTGGACACTCAGATCGATGTCGTCGCACACGCACCCGCAAAAGGTACACGTCGCGTCCTGGACGATTTTCAGTTCCGGGGAGGGCTTTGAGGAGGCCGCCGGAGCCGTAGGTGTTGCAACCGACATGTAGATGATCCTTGAACAATCAGCATCAACTCAGCGGAGAGCCAGCCGACGCGGCTTTCCACTCTGCTCGAAAGTGGAGCGACTGTCAATTGGGGGGGCAGAAGACGAGAAAGGCCAGTGGTCCGCCAAGTGGAAGAGAGGGGTAGCTGCGTTCGCCAGAACGCGGGCAGCCCGCACTCTGGCGAGTGCAGCTACTCGAAAAGCGGGGAGCCCACTCCCTGACAATCGTTCCTGCTCCACGGAACGCTCGTGAATCCCGGCTCATAGTCCAGTTATTGTCCCGGGGGAGACTGGACCTGGAGGGGTTTCTCTTCACCATTCCACAGTCGACCGATATTACTGGCATGCCGCAGGACAATCAGTGCTGGCACGGCTATCGCAAAGCTCGACAAGCTCCACACGCGCGCTGAAAACGGCTCCGGCCAGTACAGTGCCAGCACCGCCACCGCAAACGCCACCGCAGAGACAATCGACGCCAGCGACACGATGCGCCGCGCCCAGAACACCGCCGCAAACACCCCGAACGCGATCAACGTCGCCCACGGAGACAGCACTGCTGCCACCCCCAGCCCGGTGGCGACCCCCTTGCCCCCTTTGAACTTCAACCAGACCGGACAGGTGTGCCCGATGACAGCGGCCAGCCCGCACAGCACCCTCTGATGCGGCTGAGCGTCGTTGTTCATGAGCAACAACTGCGGCACGAGCCAGGTCGGCAGCAGCCCCTTGAGCGCATCCAGCAGCAGGGCCAGGCTGCCCCACTTCCAGCCCAGCGTGCGGGCGACATTGGTGGCTCCCACGTTCTTGCTGCCGTGTTCCCGCAGATCGATCCCCTTGGCGAAACGGGCCAGCAGCAGCGAGCAGGGAATCGACCCGGCGACATAGGACACGAGAGCAGAGAGGCCATAGCTCAGAAGAGGGGTCATACTGGAGATCCCGCCATCGCGCTCATTGCCTGATCCAGACGACTCAGAAACAGGTCCGGATCGGCGAAGTCGAGATACAACTCATCCGGCTCGGTGCGGGCCAGCTCCTCCGCGCTGAACATCCCGGTCGCCACCGCGATGGCCCGGGCTCCAATGGCGCGGGCACATTTCACATCGGAGGGGGTGTCGCCGATCACGCACACCGCGCGAGGGTCGATGTCCCGCCCCAGGTGGCGACACGCCTCGCCCCAGGCGACGCGGGCCACATCATCCCGGTCGTGGTGCTGATCCCCGTAACCGCCGAAGGCGAAGTGATGGTCGATCGCGTGATGCTCCAGCTTGAGCCGGGCGGCCTCCCGAAAGTTCCCGGTCAGCAGCCCCAGCGTCACGTCGCTGCGTGTCGCCAGCCGGTCCAGCAGAGACGCGATTCCCGGCAGGATCATCCCGTCCAGTTCCCGCAGCGTGGTTTGCAGATGGCCGAAATAGACGGTCTGGAACTGTTGCCACTGCTGGTCATCGGGTTCGAGTTCGTGATGTGCGAACAGATCGGAGGTGATGGCCCGATCGGTCCGCCCGGCGGCGGGGATCTCCTCGTTCGGGTGGGGCACCCCAAAGACTTCTGTCAGCGCCCGCTCCATCGCGCGTTGTCCCGCTCCTCCGGTCCGGAGGAGCGTTCCGTCGATGTCGAACAGGCACACGTATTTCATGAGTCGAGGGGATTTCATGAAAGTCGCCACATTCGCCAGAACGTGGGGAGCGGGAACAAGTGTGCGAACACGGGTGCAGACCGCCGAAGTCTCCGAAGTCTCCGAAGTCTCCGAAGTCTCCGAAGACTTCGGAGGTCTGTCGGCACTGGCGGACTCCGAGACCATTCGCCCACCTTCTGGCGAAGGTGGCTACGGCTCGCCAGCACGTGGGAAGCCTGTCAGTTTTCTCCCAGCACCATGTCGATGCACAGCACTGAAGCCAGAATCAGAATCCGCAGCGGGTTGTCGGCGGGAACCGTGTCCGAGATTTGCAGCATGTAGTTGTCGGCACTGGTGAACAGCTCTTTGCCCAATCCGGCCCACTTCTTGGAGACCTTGGCCAGACTCACGCCATTGTGCTCGAAGTTGAACTCCCACGCGGTCCATTTCCCTTTGAGCGTGCAGAGCTGCTGATCGTCTTCGCCGAGGACGTGGAAGGTGGCCGTCCAGGCGAACGCCTTCTGCTTAAAGCCGCCGACGCGGTGGTCGTGCTCATCCAGAACATCCACCTTGGAGACGATGAACGCGGTTCCGCGTTTGACCCCCAGCACGGGCTCACCCTCGGGGGTGGTGACCTCGACGTGGAACGGCGTGAGCGTCTTCCACTTGGTCATCCGCAGCATCTTCGTGAAGAATCCCAGCCGAGGTTCGCGGCAATGGAGAATGCACTCCCCGGTGGCCGGATCGAAGACATCGTAGTTGTTGGCGGCCTTGAACCAGCCGACCTGCTCCTTGACGAAGAACTGATTGCCTTGCAGAACCGGGTGCATGCGGTGTGTCTTTCGAGGAGGAGGGATTGATGGGTCGCCACGTTCGCCAGAACGTGGGCAGCTTGAACACGCATCCGAACGAATGAGGCAGCCTCTGCGGATGCGGTCCCTGCTTGAGTATGCCGAGAACATCCGCCCACCTTCTGGCGAAGGTGGTTACGGCTGCAATTACGCCCCGGCGCCGACGATCACGGAGGCCTGGCCTCGGCGGGTGACGCTCAGTTTCAGGAACGTCTTGTTGGCGATCTGCATCGGCTCTCCGACCACCACGTTGAGTCGGCAACTGGGGTCCGGCGTCTCACATCCCAGGGCGGGGTACAGCACTCCATCGGCCAGAGAGACAAGCGTGGCGACGAGATCCAGCGACCCTCCGCTGGCCCCGGCATTGCCGTAGAATCCCTTATAGGCGGTGACGGGAACCTGCGAGGCACGGTCGCCGAACACTTCGTGGATGGCGTCGGCTTCGGCCTGATCGTCGACCCGGCTACCCAGACCCTGGGCATTGATGTGGCCAATCTCATCGGGACGCAGCCCCGCTTGCTTGAGCGCGATTCGCATCGCATTGACCAGTGCTTTCTGCTTGAGCGGCTTTCCAGTTCGATCGGTCACACAGGAAGATGCCCCGGCCAGAATCCGACCGTAAATATGCGCCCCGCGAGCCGCGGCATACTCCGGAGTCTCCAGAATCAGACTGGCCGATCCTTCTCCGACGACTTGGCCGGTCCGATGCGAGTCGAAGGGCTTGCAACTCAGGCCAGGATTCGCGGGGTCATATCCGACCTGATCCCATTGAGTCGCATGGATGGCCTTGGTCGGATGGATCCGCGTGCCGGTGGTGCCCACAATCATCGCATCGGCGGCACCGCGCCGCAGCACGCTCAGGGCCTCGTTGATGGCCACATTCCCGGACGCTTCGTCCATGGTCAGCGAGTTACTCGGCCCGCGCGCATCCGCCTGAATCGCAATATGGCACGCGGGCATGTTCGGCAGATACTTCAAGAGCCACAATGGCTCCATCTTGCTCAGCCCCGTCGTACCCCATTCCGAGTGCTGAAATTCTCCCTCGGAAGTCTCACACGCCCGGCCGGCGTCGGCCAACGAATCCGGCATGAAGAACATCAGGTTCGACCCGAACTCCACCCCCAGCCTGTGATGTTCCAGGTTCTCCAGGTCGAGTCCGCTGTCGGTGAGTGCCAGCGTCGCCGAGGCGGCCCCCATCGCGATCTCGCGGCACATGACCTTGATCCACTTTCGCTGTTCTTTCAGCCAGACCTTCTTGGCGGATTCATCGGTGAAGTCCTTGACCTCACCGCCCACTCCTCCGGGCACGGCGATTCCCGGAAACAGAGTGACTGTACTGATCCCCGGACGCCCCGTACGCAGGCTCTCGATGAACGCGGACTTCCCGATCCCGATCGGGCTGACCATGCCCAGACCGGTCACAACGCCGTAAGTGGCTTTCGATGCAGAACTCATGAGACGCGGGAGACCTTGGAAGGATTCCATAACATTCCCCCGCCCCAGTCCTCCCTGGACGGGAAAACTCGGCTGAAGGCGCAGCTGACCGGAGTACATCAGAGATTGTTACGCCGGGATTTGCAAGCGCGGAGAGTTGGGAGTCGGGAGTCGGGAGCCAAGATGAACCGTCCCTACTCCCCACTCCCTACTCCCCCACTCCCTCCCCCCTACTCCGTCGCACCTCGCAGCTCACCGGCGTTCGCAACGACTGGGCCACGACGCAGTAGCGTTCCGTCAACTCTTGCAGCTTGGTCAGCGCGGCATCATCGGCGGACGTGTGGAGTTCAATCACGATGCGGATAGCCGTGAACCCGACCGGGACTTCGCGGCTGACGCCCATTGTGCCTCGGAAGTCGAGATCGCCCTCCGCACGGATGATCCCTTGCGTGAACTCGATCCCCAGCGCAGTCGAGACGACACAAGCTGTGGTGCCCGCACAGCCGATCAGGGCCTCCAGCAGCATGAGCGCGCTGCATGCCCAGCGGCCATCGCCGCCGGTGAGTTCGTGCAGCCCGGCCTCGGTGACCGGACCGCGTCCGGTCGGAATGCGGCAGACGCACTGCTCGCGATCGAGTTCCCCGGTGGCGACGAGGATGGTCTGGGCCGAGGCGGGGTGCTCGCGAAACCGGGCCTTGATCGGAGCCTGCAGAGTGCGGAGTTGTTCGGGGGTCATGGAGGGTCTCACTTCGCTCAAAATGTAGCCGCCTTCGCCAGAAGGCGGGCGGACGCTCTCGGCGTTCGAGGGAGCCGACAGACTTCCGAAGTCTCGGAAGACTTCGGAAGTCTTCCCCGGCTTCAGACGCGGGCTCCCAAAGCCCGCGTTCTGGCGAACGCAGCTACGTCACTCACCCGACGAACTCGTTCCCGACCTTGCGGGCGCGTTGGGGCTTGTCGAGGTCGATGCCCAACTGGATGCCGACATCCACGAGGACATTCCAGCCGGCGGCCATCTGCACGAAGGAGTTCAGGTCGCCCGCCTCGGGGATCAGGATGGTCGGGAACTGGGTCGGGCGCGAGGCGATGGCCACGATCGTCATGCCGACCCCCTTCGCCAGCACGTCAGCGAACTTCTGTTCCGACTCTGCATAGGGGTCGATCCAAAGCAACACATCGCTGGCCTGCATCACCTCTTCGATCCCATGCACCGCGTAGGTTCCCTCCAGGTAATCGGCGGGCTTGCGAGTGATCTCGTTGGTCTTGAGGGTCAGCTCTTCCGCCACTCCGTCGTTACGCCCAGCCCAATAGATCGTCCCCGCCTGGGCAATCCGGTCGACGATGTCCGTCGGCACGATCATAGTCAGCGACGCGTGGATCGCATCCCCGAGCGCCGCCAAACGGCTCTCCAGCGTCGACACTCCCGCCACCGCCTCCAGCAAGGCCCGGTAGAAAAGAGCCTGTTCCATCACACTCTTCGTGGCTGCCACGGCTCCCTCGGGACCGCAACTGAGGGTGTAGCCCTGGACCGAGAGCGATTCGAGCTTCGAGCCTGCGAATGCCGTCAGGCTGAAGCGGGCCGCGTGACCGGCGGATTGGAGTTCATTGAACAGGCCGATCACTTCGGCGGTCCGGCCCGAGTTCGAGGACGCGAACACAGCCCAGTCTTTCAGGGAATACTCGCGAGCCTGTCGACCGGCCTCGGTGTGGAGCGTGAGCGGCCACCCCTGGCGGCGGGCGTGGACCAGATTGCTCTTGGCCGGGAAGATGCGGCTGGAGCCTTCGCCGGTCAGAAAGAGTTTGCCGATCGCGGCGATCTGTCGCGCGGTCTCGGCCATCTGCCGCACATCAAAGCGGCGGATGACCTCCGGCGTGGCGAGCATGTCATGCACCAGACGAAACCGGGAATAGCGATCACTGTGAGCCTGCATACGAACCATCACGGTGCGGGAGGAATCGGGCGGGGTGAATCGCCACACTGTCCAGCAGTGGCGGGAGAGAATCAAGTGCCAGCGGGGCAGAATCACGGCGGGTTTGCGTGCGACTCAAGCGTCGGTGTATCGTGAAGATGCCAAGTCTTTGACCCCAACGGGGTCACGCCTCGTAGCCCAGGGTCGGCCGCGCAGCGGAAG
>JAYTFV010000716.1:0-4861 GCA_043734065.1 Planctomycetota bacterium | reverse complement strand
TGGCCACGACGGATGCGTAACCGACACCCCACGTGACCCGCTCAAACGGCGCGCGAAAGTGCGCCCACAGAGCGCGAGGCGGGGTTAACAGTTACGATTTTACTGCAAGATACTCAGCCTTCAGGTTGCGGAAGCACATCATACGACCGAAGGCACCGTGGCCGTACGGACTGTAATCAGAATAGAGGCAATTGATGCATGCCAGCATGTGAACGCCGTCCGGCAACTGCGATTGGATTTCAAGTAGTTCATCTTCGAACCAACCACTTCGACCGGAACCTGCAAATCGACCTCGATCACAGGCGAGAGTAATGCGAAGTTCTTCGCGATCAAGCCCACCTTTTGGATCTGGACTACCCAGAATCAGATCCACATACAACGTTGCTGCTGTTTGTTTGCCGTGGTCGTAGACCGGTATTGGGATTGCGCATTCGATGCGGCAGGAGCACAGTTCGTTATGATTCAGCGCGAACTGCGACAATTGATGTTGGGATGCGTTATCGGACGGGGCGAGTGAGTCGAAATCTGTGCCCGCGAATTGGACTCCACGAATTCCCATGCGGAGTGTCTCGCCATCATTGGTGATGGCGGTCTGCTCCGAGTCGTGGGAATCGGTGAATTTCGTGGGGTATGAGTCCATCGCGTAGCGAGCTGCCTTCGCCGCCGAACAGGGATTCGACCTCCGATGTGCGGACGAGTTTTACCTCACATCGGAGGTGGAGTATGGGCTTGAGAACATGGATTTGTCAAACTGCGAAACGAGGCTCCACGGAGCGCCGGGTGCATTCGCCCATGGGCGGCAGTCTGTCCGGTCTGCCCCCTCTCCCCCACAATCGGCGCTGCTTTCGGAGAAGACTCCATTGTGGGGGAGAGGGCCGGGGTGAGGGGGATTGAGCCTCGCGTGTGGACCCCACACCCCATCGGCGAACTCGCCCAGTCTTCGCCCTGAAAGGGCAGCCACAAACCAGCCCAGGGCAGAGCGGCACGACGCCAGTCGGGCCGCGCCGCCCTGGGTGGCGAGAGCCACGTACGACCCAAGCCCTGAAAGGGCGCAACAGCGAGCCACCCGAGATTGTACCGCCCTGTCAGGGCTTGTGACGTGGCTGGGTCTGATATCCCAGGGCGGCGCTCTACGACACGCGTCGTGTCACTCTGCCCTGGGCTGATTTGTGGCTGCCCCTGCGGGGCGAAGAGTCCGTTCGATGCAGCGGGACGGTGGCCAGTGGTGCGAGCGGCTATCGGGTGGGATTCTCCGAGCCCGCGTTGTGCCGCAGTGCCTCGATTCCGGCGAACCGACGTTTGGGACGCGCACCCCCACGTCCAACCGTGCCGGATCAGAAGTATCATTGAACCGATTGGACTGGACGGTAGACTGGGGCTTGGCGGCTCGAGGGGGCGGCACGGAAGTCACCGTGCTACCCGACACGAGACCGGGAACTGGCACCTCGACCTTCCCCCACGAGTCAATCTCATGTCCACTTCAACACCACCTGCGTCCGAGTCGAAAGCCCTGCTGTGGGTCGGTTGGGTGCTCGGTACTCTGCCCGCCCTGATGATTGCTGTGGGCGGAGTGATGGCGATCACCAAACAGACGATCGCGATCGAGGGATTCAGCAAGCACGGTTACGACCCACAGTCGGCCCCCGCCATCGGCGTTGCTGCGCTGGTCTCCGCAGTTCTGTATCTCATTCCCCGGACAGCCGCATTGGGAGCCATTCTGCTCACCGGGTATCTCGGTGGAGCCGTGGCGACCCACGTGCGAGTCGGCGAGGGGTTCGCGCCCCCAGTCATCGTTGGAGTGCTTGTGTGGCTCGGTCTGGTCTTGCGAGATTCACGGTTGCGTTCCGTGCTTCCCTGGCGTCGATAGCGATCGACTCTCCGCATGTTGCCGTACCGTTTCGAAACATCCCACCCGGAGAGAGACTCATGGACTATCTGTTGTACGCGGGCCTGGCCTTGGCTGTGTTGATCGTCGGTCTGCTGGCCTATGCGGCGACCAAGCCGAACCTCTTTCGGATCGAGCGCTCGATCACCATCCACTCTCCCCCCGAGCCGATCTTTGCGATCCTGAGTGACTTCCACCAATCCGAGTCGTGGTCGCCGTGGGAGAAGATGGACCTCACCATGCAGAAATCCCACAGCGGCTCCGCGCGCGGGGTCGGGGCGATCTATGAATGGGACGGCAATAACAAGGTCGGCAAAGGCCGCCAGGAAATCCTCGAAGCCACCTCCCCGTCGAAGGTCATGATTCAACTCGACTTCTTCCGCCCCTTCCAAGCCCGCAACACCGCCGAGTTCACCCTGACCCCGCGAGGCAATATCACCCACGTCACCTGGGCCATGTACGGCCCGCAGCCATTCATGAACAAGGTCATGTGCCTGTTCATGAACATGGACCAGATGGTCGGCAAGGACTTCGAGTCCGGCCTGGCGAACCTCAAGGCGCACGTCGAACGCTCCCGCTGAAGCTCGAGCAGCGATCGCTCATCCCGCCAGCGGAGTCTTCTTCTCCCGAATCTGAGGGCACTGCGGGGCCATCTCCCGGTTGAGGTCGATGTACTCCCGCCACGGCTCCGGCACATCGTCTTCGTAGTAGATCGCCTGCACCGGGCACTCCGGGACACACGCTCCGCAGTCGATGCACTCATCCGGATGAATGAACAGCATCGACTCTCCTTCGTAGAAACACTCGGCGGGACACACCACAACGCAGTCAGTGTACTTGCAGCCGAAACACGGTTCTGTCACAACCATCGCCATTGCACTTCTCCCCATCGTGGTCGCTTCTGAATCAGGTGGCCTCATCCCGGAGATGCCGGAGCGGGACGAGTTTGGTCACAGATTCCTCTTCCTTTTCCAAAGTTCTTCCAAAGCCCGCACCGTGCCGCCACCGATCGACGACTCGCCGCCGCCGAATTTGGCACTTCTCATGCTGGAGGGCGCGGCAAGTGAGGCCGAGGCGCGAGATCTGGTTGACCGATACATGGCCCGGCTGACAGCACTGGCGAGTTCGCGATTTTCGACCACTCTCCGGCGGCGGCTCGATCCCGAGGACATCGTCCTCTCGGCATTCCGCAGCTTCTTCGTCGCCGCCCGAGAGGGGCGCTTTGACGCGACAACCGACGGAGACCTGTGGTCGCTGCTGGCCACGATCACCCTCCGCAAGCTGACCCATCAAGCCCGGCGTCATCGCTCGGAGAAGCGATCAGTGCTACGCGAGTCCGAGCCGCCCGATGACTGGACCGCCCCCGCGCGCGAAGTCCCAACAGCGGAGGAGGCTGCCCTGCTGGCCGATGAACTGGAATGGCTGGTCGAAGCCACCGAGGGGCTCGACCGTGAGATCCTGATCCGGCAATTGAGAGGGGAGCCGGGTGACGGGATCGCCAGAGAACTGGGAGTCAGTGAGCGGACCGTTCGCCGTTCACAACAACGGAGTCGCGAGTTGGTGACAGCGGACCGGCTGCATGGGGAGTTGGCTCGCACGACTGCACGCCGCGAAGTCGAACGGGTGTCCCAGCCCGTTCCGTCCGGACCTGGGGGTCCGGGCCACGGACCGACACGCGAGCTCGCAGAACTGAAGCTGCACGAGATGGTCGGGCAAGGAGCGTTCAGCAAGGTGTTCCGGGCGACCGACCACAAACTCGGACGGACCGTGGCGGTTAAGTTCCTCAAGAAGGCGTCGTGGTCCGACCCACGGGCCATCAGTTCGTTTCTGCGCGAGTATGAAATCCTCAGCCGGTTGCAGCATCCCCACCTGCTGCCGGTCTACGGATGGGGACGCACCTCACGCAGCGCGGTCTTCCTGGTCATGGAGTGGATCGAGAGGCTAAGCCTCGACTCCTGGCAACACGCACACCGTTCGATCGGCGATGTGCTGAAAGTCGGCAGCGAAGTGGCCAGTGGATTGATCGCCGCCCATGCCGCCGGGGTCTGGCACTGCGATCTGAAGCCCGGCAATGTCTTGCTGGATGCGATGGGGCAGTCTCGACTGGCGGACTTCGGCTTCGCCAGATGGGGATCAGACGACGACTCCCCGCGAGGGGGCACAGCGGGGTTCCTGGCTCCGGAGCAGATCAATCCCGGGTTTGGAGCGATCGGTGAGCGGACCGATGTGTATGGCCTGGGTGGGGTGATGTATGCCCTGCTCGCAGGTCGGCCACCGTGTGCTGGCCACGACCTACCGGAGACGATCTCTCAAGTGCTGTCCCCGGAGAGTGCCATTGATCTGAAGGAGTTCGGTGTACCGGACGCTGTCAGTCATCTCGTGATGCGGGCGTTGTGTAAGCGGTCTGAAGAACGCTGGTCCGGCATAACGACGATGGCCGTCGAGTTGAGTCGAGTGATTCAGGCTGTGAGGGAACAACCATGACCTCGACGCCGAAAGTCCGCGTCTGCACGTGCGAATCATTGCGCGGGCAGCCGGGGTTAAACCGGATGTTGGAGATCCTGTCCCGCGATCATCGAGGGCCGTCCTCGCGGCGGGAGTCTGCGGAGTTCCTGATCATTCTCGATCTGCCCGACGGGACGGTCGCCTGCCTGGAGGCGATTGTCGACTCGGAGCGAATCGCCAAGGTGGGGCCAATCGTCGCCGAGTGTTCGCACTTGGACAACTTGCAGCGGCACGCCCTGTGGCAAGCGGGTATCAACTGGGCGAAGTCGAAGAACGCAGCGGCGATTCAGATACTCTGCGACCCGCACTCAGTCGACTGCGAAGTACTGGCCAGCTTTGGCCTGCCCCAGACGACTGAGATTCGGGCACTCCGCGCTCTTCCCGCTCAGCACACTGTCGAGTTCGAAGCAGCCGACCCAGCGATTCGGCTCGCCCGACCCGCTACGGAGTTCCCGACGATCGTCGATCTCG
>JAYTFV010000715.1:0-6560 GCA_043734065.1 Planctomycetota bacterium | reverse complement strand
TGGCCACGACGGATGCGTAACCGACACCCCACGTGACCCGCTCAAACGGCGCGCGAAAGTGCGCCCACAGAGCGCGAGGCGGGGTTAACAGTTACGTTCAAGATCCTTGTTCTCCGAATTTGGCTGCCTCGCCAGCTCCTGGAATTTCACCACGAGTTGCTGACATTTTTGTTCGCCCAATGTTCCGCGTTGTTTATAAATTCTCGAGATCGTCGCGTTGCCGCCACAGCCGACCATCATGCTGCCGAACCAACGATCTCGGGTACTGATATTCGCTGTTGCCCAGACATGTTGATGTCCGAGGGGAGTAAAGGTATCAATCCACTCGGAGTACACGTTGGTGGTGATCTTGTCCTTGAGCATCCATCCACACACCCACCTCTGGTCGCGCTGGCGGCTGCAAATCAGGCATTGGCTATCCCGATGCTTCGTGGGGAGAAATCTGTCAGCGATCCGCTCCCAGAAAACAAGAGCCACCACCGCCACACCAGCCAAGGAGAAACCGCAAGTTCTTGCCATCGTGCTGCGTTTCATGGTCTGTTGATCCGAGGCGTGTCAGAGTGACGCAGGAGCAAGCGGTATCAGCTCGTGCCCGATTCTCACAGCAAACTCCCCCCTGTCAATCCTCTTGTGGCTCCACAACTCAAATGCGCAAAGCCGCGTCTGGGCTACCTCGCCAGAGTTCGCCGTAGCGGAAGTCGAAAGACTTTCACCGTCAGGTCCGGTTCCAATGTCTCAGCGAGATTCTTTCGAATTCCGCTACGTGGTGGCGTATCGAGGATGTGTGTCGTGAATGTATGACTCCACCAGGGCGAAGGCTTCGAACTCGCGCGGACCGGCGGTCTTATCGACGATGATCTTCAGGGAGGCGAGTTGAGCGAGAATCTGCTCACGCGGGAGCTGATGCAGCCGCGTCGCCAAGATCGTCGCTTCCAGCACCGCATGCCTGGCCCGGTGAAACCCGAAGAACTCGCGGATCACTCCGGTGTGCGTCACCCGGCACTGCATCTCCGAACGCTCCTGCGAGGCGTCGAGTGCCTCGACGCGGAACTCGTACCAGCGGCAGGCGGCCTCCAGTACTTGGCCATCGATCGTCAGGGCGGCCCGTGTCGGCACTTCCAAAGGCAACCGATTGAGCGCCGCCTGGGCGATCAGCAGCACATCATCCACCACATGGAACACCCCGCAGCGCGTCGCCTCCAGGTTGCGAAACGTCGTCGAGGTCTGGAATGGCCTGAGCCGAAACCACGTCAGACTCTCGTCCACAATCGGCCCCATCGGAGCGATGTTCAACACCCCCTCGCGGTTCTGACTGGTGACGATCCCCTCGATAATCATGGGTCAGCGACCCTGCCCGACCGGCTGGAGATGGTCCAGCGGGATGTAGAACTTGGTGTAGTGTTTGCCGTCGGAGTACCGCATGCCGTGCGGGTCTTCGACGAGGATCGTGGCCCGCTTGGTGACGCGGTTAACGACGCCGGTGAAGATGCGGCCCTCGTATTCGAACTGCACACGCGACCCCGACGTGATGCCGAACTTGACCTTGGCCCGCTCGCTTTGCGTGATGAGGTTATGCGTGTGTTCCTCATGCCGGAACATCCCGCTGGTGATCGACTGGAACCGGGGGGCACTACACTCGGAGTTGTTCCAGCAGACCAATTCGACGAGGTGGATCATCTCGTGTTCGAAGATGCGTTGCAGGGCTTCCAACCGGTCTTTGCACGACACGCCGCAGACGGTCACGGGGCGATTGACATCGCGAAACGTCTGGAACAACAGCGGGGCCGAGACGGCGATCTCGAACCATATCGGCCCGACCTTGGACCTGGGCGAGTACTGAAACGTCTTGCCCCCGGCACTCGTCATGCGGGACGAGACGCGAAACTCCAGGCGACGGCCCGCGAGAGAAGACCGGCACGACCCGCGAAAGAATTCCGAATCGTACGACTCAAACAGCGTCGACAGATCGTCCGGGTGGATCGACCGAAAGTTCCCCGTCTGCAAATACCGCGACCGGCTCAGGACGCGCTCGTAGATGCCCCGCGTGCGTTGTAACACGACCTCGGGGGTCAGCTGAGTCTTGAGAGCAATTTCCGCCAGATCCACAATGGCCTCGTCGCGGGGGATGCAGTGAGGGTTCGAGGAGCGTTGTAGCAGGTGGGGGCGAAGTTGTCAGTATTCAGTCGTCAGTTGTCAGTGAGAACGGCCCAGGGGTTGCAACCCCTGGGCTTTCGCTCATCTCTCCCCCAGTATTTCAGTCGGCCACGGTCCATCCGGCGTGAGAGTGTGCCCCTTCGGGCAGATCGCGGCCTGGGGGTTGCGCTGCCGCACCTCAACCGGCGGCGAGGGGAACCACTTCTGGCACTGCGGGCAATAGCTGGCGGGCACGAGGGTCGGCTTGCCGGTCTGGGGATGGGGCACCGGCATCTCGCGTGAGATGTGGTAGACGACAGCGGACTTCGTCTCGCGATCGTAGTAGACCATGCGATTCGCATGCGGGTCCGGCGGCGGGGCGGACCCGCAACCGAGCGCCAACAGGCATCCGAAAGCCACCAACCAGCGGGCCAAACGCTGCGACCTGTGGCTGGACTGTTCCATCGTGATTCTCTTGAGCTGCATCCAACTCTCCATGTGAAAGTGACTGACCGCGATTTGAGTGAATGTCACAGCAGCGCATCCTCGCCCAACGACCTCCTGCTCCCCTCTCGACCGGGACAGTGGGATCTCCACCACTCGACAGCCGAGTCCCGTAACGCCCTCGATGCAGACACATCACCGTCTGGCGGCTCTCATTTTCCCGAAGGGAATTCAGCCCATAGCCGGTGGTCGAGCGCAGCGACACCACCGGACAGCGGCCTCGTCCAGTCCGTCTATCCCAGAGGGATTGCAGCCCTTCGCATCGCTGAACTGGTCAGAACGGCTGGAATCCCTCCGGGATACAGGAGTCTCTCTGCTCGATACCGGTGGTGTCGCTGCGCTCGACCACCGGCTATGGGCTGGAATCCCTTCGGGATAACGTGTTGCAGGCTAGTGGTCCACACACTGCGCTGCACTGGGGGCGGGCACATCCGAAGCGTGCTTCACGGAGAAGACGATCCGGCTGACTCTGTCCCACTACTGGCGGTCGTACCACTCGTCCTGGAAGTTCAAATTCTGAAGCTGGTCGCCGACATATCCCAGCCGGGCCTTCTCCATCTTCTTGACATCCCCAAATCCCGGAGCCAGCCAGCCGCGAGCGCGCGTCTCCACATGCCCGTCCGCGAAGGCCACGTTCGCCGCATCGTGGTGCCGAAAATGCACCGTCGGGAAGTCGTGACTCGGCGGCTCCAGCAGCCAGTTCTCTCGCAACTCGCTGGCGGCACAAGTCCAGTCCGTGCAGAACACCCCGGCGCTGTCAGCGAACACAATCGTCTGCGTCAGTTGGGCCACATCCCGAAACCGGCGATTGAGAGGCATCGGATTCGGTGCCGCAGCCCAAGACGGCGGCAAGTAAGCCACGCCGGAATCGCGAGACAAGAAGTACCCGTTGTAGGCATATCCTGTCGAGGGTTTTCCGAACTCCAACTTCTCCGCGATCCCTTCACCGAAATCGGGGCACTGGTACGAGGCATAGCTCGTCTCCATGTATGGAGCGAGTGGACCCGCGGGGAAATCGAGTTGCTTTGTCTTGTCAGGTTCGTCGTAGTTGACGGTGCCGAACCAATACTGGGCCTTGCCCTGGTTGCCGTAACTGAGCAAGCTGTTGAGCCGAGCTTGGTTCTCGACCACATAGGGGACGAACTGCTCCTTGTGACTATCGGCATAGTTATGCGTCGCCAGGATCAATTGCTTGAGCCGGTTGCGGCACTCGGTGCGGCGGGCCGCTTCGCGGGCTTGCTGCACAGCGGGCAGCAGCAGGGCAATCAGCACGGCGATGATCGCGATGACAACCAGCAGTTCAATGAGCGTGAAGCCGCGCTCGCGGCGGGGGGGAGACCAACGCATGGGAAAATCCTCGTGTCAAACGAGACCCACGCGGGCAGGGCGCGACGGTGTAGCAGCTCGCTCCTTCGAAAGCCGAAGGCGCAGCGCAGTACAAACCAGTCGGCGCACGTTACCGCGCGAGCCGAACTCGTAACTGTCTAGGCAGGTCTTCTGACTCCCGGATCGTCCTGACGTTACACCTTCCCATGTTCTCTGTCCTCTCGATCGGCAGGCCGATGTGGGAGAGCAGATGGTTGAACACAGTGGCTGCGATTCGGCCAGATCAACTGGCGAATCGCATGTAACGCTTCGTCCCCGGATACAGCGGCGGGACCGCGACGGATTCTCACCGTCTTCCCTATTCTCCTGCAAGCGACAAGCTCACAGGCACCCAGAACGCCCGCATGCTAACACGCGGACGGGGGGTGTCAAATGAGGGGAGGGAGTTGGAAGTTGAGGCAAGACAAGGAGAGGGGGAGACAAGGAGACAAGGAGAGGGGGAGAGTTTCTTCTCTGTCTCCCTGTCTCCCCTCCCCGTCGCATCCATTCTGCTGAATCAGTTCTTGATGGCGATACACACTCACCATACAATGCGAGCATGGAAATCCCCGGACGAGTTCAAAACGGCGTGGTCGTACTCGACGGCCCTTTGTCGTTGCCCGAAGGGGCTGCGGTGAGGGTGACTTATCGCCAGACGCCTATGATCCGGGTCGCCCAGCACCAGAGGCGAGTCGAGTTTCCGCTTGTGCGGTCAGCGAATCCGGGAAGCCTGCATCTGACGAATGAGCGGATTGCCGAGATTCAGGATGAGGAAGATGCATCTTCCGGATATTAACTTTTGGCTCGCGCTCGCCTTTCAATCGCACGCACATCATGGGGCTGCCAAAACCTGGATGCTGTCGGCTCCCGAACAAAGTTGCTGCTTCTGCCGGTTGACTCAATTGGGGTTTCTGCGGCTGTCGACAAATCGCCAGATCTTTCCACAGGACGCGCGGACCATGGGCCAAGCCTGGGACCTCTACGACGAGTTGCTTTCGGACATCCATGTGGTGTTCGCCGAGGAGCCGGAGGAGATTGAAATCGCCTGGCGGTCGTTGACGCCGGGGAATCTGCACTCGCCGAATGTGTGGGCGGACGCCTACCTCGCCGCCTTCGCGAAGACAGCCGACCTGGAGGTCGTCACATTCGATCGGGGGTTCACTCAATACCGCGATCTGAAATGCACCATCCTGAAGTCGACGTGAGCCGCAATGGAGATGTTCCGTGTTCAATCTGCGTCTCCTGTGATTGTTGAGGAATGCGAACTCCTCCCCTCCTCCCCCCTGCGACACTCGACATCTTGCCTCTCCACTCCCCATGATGCTCACGCCCCGCCCCCCTCCCCAGGCGAACCGCCCGATGGACCGCGAATCTGTGTTCTCTGCCAGCCTCGCTTTCTTCCTGGCTCCGATTCAGGGCTACCTCGAAGACCCGACCGTCACTGAGGTCATGGTCAACGGGGCCAATGAAATCTACATCGAGCAGGCCGGACAGCTGCGCGCGACCGGGTCGTCGTTCGAGAGTGAACACGCCCTCGAATCGGCGGTCCGCAACATCGCCCAGTTCGTGGCCCGCGAGGTCGATGCCCAGCACCCGATCCTCGACGCCCGGCTCCCCGACGGCTCTCGCGTGCATGCCGTACTCCCGCCGTGTGCCCGGCAGGGAACGTACCTCACCATTCGCAAATTCCGCCGCGATGCCTACTCACTGCCCGACTTCATCCGCCTCGGCAGCGTCTCCCCGGCAGCTGCGGAGTTCCTGTCACTGGCGGTGCGGCTCAAGCGGAATATATTGATCTCGGGCGGGACCGGGACCGGGAAGACCTCGTTCCTCAACGCCCTCTCGGGAGCGATCCCCGAGACCGAGCGGATCGTGGTGATCGAGGACAGCTCGGAGCTGCAACTGGCCCAGGCTCATTGCCTCACGATGGAGTCGCGTCCCGCACTGGCGGACGGGACCGAGGCGATCGACATTCGCGATCTGTTCAAGGCGTCGCTCCGCATGCGCCCTGATCGGATCATCGTCGGCGAAGTCCGTGGTGGCGAGGCCCTCGACCTCGTGCAATCGATGATTAGCGGCCACGCCGGGAGCCTGTCGACCGTGCATGCCACCAGTCCGCGCGAGTCACTGCTGCGGCTGGAGACGTTGTCATTGATGTCGGACATCGACGTGCCGATCTACGTGGCGCGGGTGCAGATCGCGTCGGCGATATCGCTGGTCGTGCAGTTGGAACGCTCGAACGAAGACGGCAAACGCCGGGTCGTGCGGATCGCCGAACAGCGCGGCCTCGACAAGGAGAACCACTACCAACTGACCGACCTGTTCAAGACCGAATGGGAGCGCCGCCCCGATGGCACGCCGCAACCGGTCCTCAAACCGACCGGGGAGGTGGCCAGCTTCGCGAGTGAACTGGTCGATCACGGCTGGGAGACGGCGGCGGGGTTGTCGCGCGTGGTGTGGGGGTTGTGAGGCCCCACCCAGCGACAAAACTCGATTCGAATCTACGCCGTCAAACTTCCTGCAACCATCTTCCAGTGGTAGAATGGCTCTTGATCGCC
>JAYTFV010000714.1:0-11560 GCA_043734065.1 Planctomycetota bacterium | reverse complement strand
CATCCGCGCCGCTTGCGATTTGTTCCAACCGCACGACCGCAGGACGGCTTCGATGTAGAGGCGCTCGACATCGTCGAGGCTTCGGCCGGCCTGGATCAGGCTGTCCCAGAGGCGGTAGCGGGGGTCGAAGGCGGTCTCGCCGGTCGGGGCGTCGGGTTTGGGTTCAACGGGTGGTGCCACGACTGCTGACGGAGCGACCGGAGCAGCCGGTATCGCGTGCGGGTGCAGTTCCAACTTCGAGAGGACGATGTCCTCCTCGTTGATAAACTCCCGCTCGCACAGGATCACCGCCCGCTCGATCACGTTTCGCAGCTCGCGGACGTTTCCCGGCCAAGTATGTTTGCACATCTTGTCGATGGCCGAGCGATCGAAGCCCCGGACCTTCGAGCGCTGGTTGCGGACGAAGCGTTCGACGAAGTGCCGGGCCAGATCGGGGATGTCTTCCGGATGCTCACGCAGCGGCGGAGCGAACAGCTCGATCACCTGCAACCTGTAGAACAGGTCGCTACGGTACTGCTTGTCGCGGACGGCTTGTTCGAGGTCGCGGTTCGTGGCACACACGACGCGGACATCGACGCGGATTGTCTTGCCGCCGCCGACCCGCTCAAACTCTCGCGTTTCGAGGACGCGCAGGAACTTCGTCTGCACCTCCAGGCTCATCTCCCCGACCTCGTCGAGGAACAGCGTCCCACCGTGGGCCTGCTCGAACTTGCCGGCCTTCATCCCGGTGGCCCCCGTGAACGACCCCTTCTCGTGCCCGAACAGTTCGCTCTCCAGCAGCGATTCCGTCAGGGCCGCACAGTTCACACAGATGATCGGCCCGTCGCGGCGGGGGCTGTGGAAGTGGACCGCGCGGGCGACCAGTTCTTTGCCGACACCGCTCTCGCCGCGAATCAGTACCGTGGCATCGGACCGGGCCACGCGGACGATGGCCTGCTTCAGTTTCTGCACCGACTGGCTGTTGCCGATCAGTTCGGACTCCATGCCGAGTTGGGCCTGGTACTCCTTGCTGCGCTGCTCGGAAATGATGAGGTTCTGGGCCAGTTTCTGGCGGTCGCGGGTCTTGCGGACGAGACCCGCCATGTGGTCGGCGACCGCCAGCGTGTACTCCAGGTGCTGGCTGTTCAGTGGGTCGGTGACTGAGGTCGAGTAGAGATGGATCACGCCGATCGGGCGGCCTTCGAGGCGGATCGGGGCACAGACAACACTCTCCGCTGCCAGGATTTCGAGGCTCTTGCTCCGAGACAGTGACGTGTTCCGCGACACGTCATGGGCCAGGATCGCTTCGCGCGAGCGGAAGACCTGCTCCGACAAGTGGGACGAGAATCGCAGCTCCTTCGGCTGGTCTTCGGGGATTCGCATTGCCATCACTTTGAGCAGCTTGGAGTCGGCGACCTCTGCGTCCTCTGGCAGGAGCAAGAGTGCCGCCATCGAGGCCGGGATCACGCGCAGCAGGCCGTCGAGGGTAATGTCGGCCAGGGCTTCGATGTCGTCTGCGACCTGCATCGACTGCGACAGTTGGAACAGATCGGCTGCACCCAGCGGACCCATGCGGGTGGCCTGCGCGCCAGCGGGGGAGTCGTACTGCGTCATCGATTTGCGTTCGATGATCGCGAACCCGTCCTGCTCATCAGTCGAAGCGGCCAATGAGTTCCCCAGCCCATCGACCGGGGTTTGCTCGGGATGGATCGCGGTCATCTGGATCGCGAAGTCGCCGACCGAGATCGTCTGCCCGGTCTGCACGACGGTATCGCCCTCGATCTTGGCCCCCTCGACGAACACGCCGTTGCGACTCTGGTTGTCGCGAACGTACCACGTTCCGTTGCCGCAGAAGACCTCGCAGTGGACGCGGCTGCATTTGCGGTCGGGGACGACCAGGGTGTTGCCGGGAGTGCGGCCAATCGTCACCCGCTGACCGGGCCGGATCTCGACGATCTGCAATCGGGCCGAGCCGCGCTGGAGGATCAGGTAGCGAGTGTCGGAGGCCGGGGGCATGCGTTGCTCGCGGGGGAGGGTTGATGGTTGATGGTTGATGGTTGATGGTTGATGGTTGATGGTTGATGGTTGATGGTTGATGGTTGATCGACAGGAGGGGAGGAGGGGAGGAGGGCTGAGCGTCCGACTTCTCTGGCTCCAGACTCCCGACTCCCGACACCAGACTCCCGACTATCCCGGCGGCGTGTGACCCATGTCGGCCATGAGCATTTTCATGTCCTCCCACACCGGCTTCTTGGCCTCGGGGCTTCGCAGCAGGTACGACGGGTGGTACGTACACAGTACCTTGGCCCGCCCATGCGTGTAGAACCGCCCGCGCAGATTGCCGATCGTCTCTTCACTGCCCAGCAGGTTCTGAGCGGCTGTTGAGCCCCAGCAGACGATGTACTCGGGGTCGATGATCGCGATCTGGCCGTTGAGGTACTCGCGGCAATTGTGGGCTTCCTCGGGAGCCGGGGGGCGATTGTCCGGCGGACGGCATCTCAGGATGTTGCAGATGTACAACTCCTCGCGCGTCCAGCCGCAGGCCCCGATGATCTTGGTCAGGAGTTGGCCCGCGCGACCGACGAACGGTTCGCCCTGTTCGTCCTCATCGGCCCCGGGGGCCTCGCCGATGAACATCACGCGGGCGTTCGGATTGCCGACGCCGAACACCGTCTGCTTTCGCGTCGTGGCCAGTTCTTGGCACCGCGTGCATTGCGAGACGCGAGCGGCCAGCGCGGCCAGTCGGCTGTCGCGGCTCCCCTTCTGAGCGACCTCGGGTGCCACGGCGATGATCGGAAGTTCGGGACTGGTGGCGGCCTTCGAGGCACTGGACTTGCGAGCCATAGCGGTCTGGTCGTCCTCAACGAGAGCGGGCGGCGGTGAGGCAGCGGACACGGGCACAACACTCGCAGTCAGTGTTGTGAGCGGAGCGACTCTCTGCACATGGCTCAACCCGGCGGAGTGCCAGCTGCGAAGAATCTGTTGTAGCGCCCGTCCCGTTGACATGCGAAGTCCACTGGGTCTCGTCCGAATGTGCGTCCCACCCGGAGTGCGGTCGCGTCCCTGGCATGGTAGCGAGAAACCGCTGGCGGGTCGCCCATCGCGCGGGGTGAGGAGTGCCTGGCGTGTGCATTCGCCAATGGGTGGTCGATCACCCCGCATTCGGACTCGCGGGTCCAACCACCGGCTAATGTCTGGCATCCCTCCGGGATGGGGAGAATACCAATTGGCGAAAGCACCCCATCACGGCTGCCCGCGCTCCTCGTCCAACACCTGCTTCAACGCATCCTTCCAGAACTCCAGATCGGCATCGGGACGTTGGGGGCCGGGCTGGTTGCGGAGCGATTCGGGATCGGACGTGGCCTGGCTGGGTGGGCTTTTCCCGCGCGACGGGAGGGTGGCAATTCCCGGTCGGGGGGCGAGCGGGATGATGAGGTTCTGTTTGGCGGACGGGGACTTCGCAGCCTGGGCCGGTGAGGTCGGCTTCGCGGTCGAAGCGGTCGTCACGGGCGGTGCCTCTGTCGGCTTCTCACCCGCGAGGCTCCGCTCCAATGCCGTCGTGAGATCGGCATCGTTCGGAACTTCGATCTCCCCGAACTCCTTCAGCCAGTAGTCGACATCCCCGGTCGGCACATGAGTCCCCGCACTATCCGGCGAGTTCTCCTTCGGGATCGGCACCGGAGGCCGACTCGCGGGCGAGGTCTGGCCCTCAGCCGGTGCGGCCCGGCGTTCATCGAGTTCATCCAGATAGCGATCGCTGTTGATCGCCGTCGCCAATCGCTCGCGCGCGGCCCGGTGCAGTCGCCGATCACTCGACACGATCCGCAACTGGCGAGGCTGGGGGTCTTGAGCAATCATCTCCTCGATCAGCTCATCGGCCTCGTGGCCCGGTTCTGGAAAAAGGACGCGAATTCCTTCGAGCAGTTCCTCCCGCGATGAAACTGCCAGCAGGGTCTTGGCGTCAAACACCACCGTCGTCGCCGCCCGCTGCTCCTTCGACATCTGGTACGCCAAGCGCTTCAACAGCCGCAGCCGCGCCCCCTCCAACTGCTTGCCGATCAACTTGCCCCGCACGAGCCCGGCGGCGTGCATGAGGTTGTAGCCGTCGATGATGGTGCGGTGGGACATGGAGATATCATAGCGGAAGTGGAGTACGACAAAGAATGTGGCACGACGCTCCGCGTCGTGACGGACGACGCGGAGCGTCGTCCCACATTCAAGGTCGCTCTGCGGCCAGTCGGGCGACGGCATAGGCACACGCCCCGACCGAATGCTCGGGGCCGAGAACGCGGGCCAGCGAGAGCGTCTGGACGCCCGCCAGTGCGGGGATCTCCAGCAACACCTGCCGAGCGATAAACTCTCCCTCGCCGGAGAGGAGTACCATCCGTGGCGGACCACTCTGGCGGGCCAGCACCCGCTCGACCCCCTCGCGAATCTGTGTTCGCTGGAGCGCGGCCCACTGCCGGGCGAGGTCATCTGTCTCGCGCTCATCGATCTCTGCTGAGTCGGCACACAGCATCCGCACCAGCCGATCGCGGGCGAACTCGCGCGTGGCGGGTCGACCGTTGGCTGAGTCGCAGTCGTCGGGGGACTCGGGGATTGAGCTAAGCCAGAGATGCACGTCCCGCATCGTGGCGAACAGTTCCGCCGCTACGCCGATCCGCTGCCCCCGAAAGTCGAGATGTGGAGCCAGCGCACAGAGCGGGGTCCGCCGCACGCCCGTATAGACCAGCTCGCCGCTGATGAGCCGCGCCGGGTCGATGCCGCCCTCGGTGACTGGCGTGCCGTTGCTCAGCGGGATGATGTCGGTCGTGGTCGACCCGATGTCGATCAGCAGAGCGGCCCCCACGGGACACGCCCGTCCGGCCCAGGTCGCCAGCGCATGCCAGTTCGCAGCGGCCACGAGGATCGGAAACTCGCGGGCCTCGTCGACGGTGAAGAACTCGGCCCCGGTTTGCCAGACGCGGATGTCAGCTGCGGGGAAGGCGGCCTCGACGGAATCCAGAATCCGGTCGACGCCCTCGACCTTGGTCCGAAAGCAATCGGCGAGTTCGCCGGTCATCGTCACGGCGATCAAGTGTGTCGTCTTTCGCTCCGCGAAAGGACGCTCTTTCGCGGAACGAAAGGCGACAGATTGTTCCCTGTTTGTCTCCAGTGCAGACGCCAATGACCGCAATGCTTCGGGCAACCCATCCGGGTTCTTCCACATCGGAAACGGCCTCTCGATCGTGCGGTTGATTCCGTCCGACGCCTTGAGATTCGCCCCGCCGATGTCGAGGCCGATCACACTTGTCATCGAAACTCCCCCGCTGCATTGAACTCCACATCGCCCGGTCGCCAGCGGAGATGCTGAGGCAATGCCTCTTCACCGATCCATAGCGCCGCCAGATTATTCCGGCACAGCTTCTGATATCCCACATAGCTCGTGGTGAGACGCGGATTGATCTCGACGATCAGCGGGGTCTCTGGCGAACTCTCTGGGAGCAGGACATCGACCCCGACATACCCGAACAATCCGGGGATGGTCGACAGCGTCTCTCGGATCAGTGAGTCGAGAGCGGGTGCATTCGCCAAATGGCGGTACTCTGTTCTCTCTGCCCCCTCTCCCCCACAATCGATGCGGCTTTCGGAGTGGACTCGACTGTGGGGGAGAGGGGGCCGGAAGGGGACCGCCAATGGGCGAATGCACCCGTCCCGAGCCCCCGTCTCAGTCGTGGCCGGGATTCGTCCACCGAGGTACGCAAACCCCTGCTCTGGGTCGATAAACTGATCCGCCACCGGCAGCAAGTGGACCGTGCCCACCCGGTCGATGATGGCCCCCACGGAGAGTGATCGCCCGCGGATCAGCGGCTGGGCGATGGCCTCGGTGCAGCGGTTTCGCGAATCGTACTGACGAATCGCGGCGTCCCACTCCGCTGGCGAGGCGACCCGTTGCATCCCCTGCGATCCCGCCCCCATCCGCAGCTTGAGGACGCGCGGCCACGGGAACGAAATCGACTCGTCGTTCACGCGAGCCGTCGGAATCGATGGGATTCCGCAGCGAGTGAAGTGTTCGTAGAGCGCCCATTTATCGCCGCAGAGATCGATGGCCTCGACCGAACTGTTGCAGCTGTGGAGTGTCGTCTTTCGCTCCGCAAACGGACGCTCTTTCGCGGAGCGAAAGGCGACGGAAACACGACGCGACAGTTCATCATCGAGCTCCGGAGCAATGACGTAGGTCGCGTCCGTCTCATGGCACAGTCGGGCAAAGACCTCGCGTTCCTCCTCCGGGCCCGAGACGGAGATCACCTCGCAGACCGCGTTCGCCGTCGCTGCGTTCGCCAGAACGCGGGGGTCTGGGCTCACGGGCCCGCCCTCTGGCGAGGGGCAGTTACGGTCATTTCCTGGGAGCGTGGGGGATAACCGCTCGTCCCATGTCGTGACGACCTGGAGCGACGGGATGCGCTGCAGGTCACTCAGCAGAGCCCGCAACATGGCTGCCCCCTCTCGCACCAAACTCTCGGGCCGCTCGCCCCCGGTCCAGCCGCCGCCACAAATGAACTCGGACACGAACAGTCGCATCGGGACTCCTGAAGCCCAGAGGGGTGGGGTCCGCGCTCCACTGCGCAAAGCCTTCGCGTCGCGGCTAAACGGTGTTGTACTTAGCGCGGAGTATAACCGGTGGGGGAGTGAGGTGCAGTCTCCACCCGTCAATCACCACACGTCCCACACAACCGGCACAACCCCTACATTCGATTGCTCAAGACAATTCGTTGCAATTAGCAAGCCCGAAACACTCATACTCCTGTTGACCAGACTCGCCCTCCCATCCTACAAATTCAACCCTGTCGATGTGTTCTTCGTTCGTGTTCTTGTGTCACATCCCCCATCGCGCGAGGAGGATTCGATGTCACGGCTTGGTCTATGGGCTTTGCTCTTGGTCGCACTCCTCCCCGGAGGGTGCGGGGCCGAGAGCGAAAAACTTGACAACTCCTTCACCAACATCGTGCGGGTCGCTCACCTCCGCGAGTGGAAGTACATCGTCCTGCACCACACCGCGACCGAGACCGGCAGCGTCGAGAGCATCGATGCCGCTCACAAGCTGCGGAAGGACGCGAATGGAAATCCGTGGCGCGGGATCGGGTATCACTTCCTGATTGGGAACGGTCACGGGATGAAGGACGGCGAGGTGGCAGCCACGTTCCGCTGGAAGGACCAGAGCGACGGAGCCCATGCCGGGAACGCCCAATACAACACCCAGGGGATCGGGATCTGTCTCGTCGGCAACTTCGACGACGAACCGCCGACTCCCGCCCAGCTGCAGTCGCTGCGTGATCTGATGACCACGCTGCGGACCGAATGCCGAATCGAAACTGAAGGGATCGTCCGTCATACCGATGTCAAGAAAACTGCGTGCCCCGGAAAACACTTTCCGTGGGACACGTTGTTCGATTCCAAAGAGTTGAGTTTGAAACAGAAAGTTGGTGCGGCGAGACTGATACGAGTCGGGCGATCCGAGTGATCATTCCGGCAGACGAATCAAGCGCAGGCTTCGCGCGAGTGAGTTTCCAACGGTCGATCTCCCTCGACTGGATCAAGACCACAAGTCCATGGATTGGGTTCTACCGCTGGAGGTTCTCCGGGTGATTTTCGGACCGTTTTCGGACGAGTTCTTCTGGTACGACGAAACAGAGTCGGACCCGGAGTTCTTGGATCCCTGGCATGACCCGCTCTCCCCTCAGTCGCCTGACGACTGGGGCTGGGATGAGTGGGGCGATCTCGTGGTGTACCGACCGGTCGGTTATGAGTCCGGATACGAGTACCCGTTGGTGATCTGGCTCTCGCGGGATGAGGTGCCCGGAATCACGCTCCGCGACTGGTTCCCGGACCTGAGCGATCGTAATTATTTCGGGGCCGAGGTGCGTCTGCTCCCCGGATCGACCGTGCTTCAGAATGTAGACCGGGTGGCCGTGGCGATCCGCGAAGTGGTCGCGTTGTATGGGATTCACATGGACCGGATTTGGATCGCGGGGGTCGGTCCGGCGGGGGACGCGGTGTTGCAGATGTGGCCCGCGCTGTCGCGATTGGTCAGCGGTGGGATTGTCATCGCCCCTGTCGCGTGGGAGTCGTGGGAATCACAGTCTGCACAGGCGGCGTACGATAAGACCCTCTACCTGGCCACAACGGTCGAAGATGACAGTCAGGTTGCGGAGTCGCTGGCGGAGTCCTGGAACACCCACGGCGGACAGTGCGACCATACCGCATGGGAATCGATCGAGTCCTCGCGGCTGGCCCTCTGCCGCGATCTCAACACCTGGCTGATGGAGCAGGTCTGCGTCCCGGCGGAGTCGGGCTGGCGCGAGTGATCGCCCTGGGGATTGACCGTAGCCACGTTCGCCAGAACGCGGGCGATTTAGAGCAGTGACAAAATTGGTGTTCACCAAACGAGCCGATGGAATGACGATTTTGGAACACTCATCTCAGCTCATCAACACTGATCCAGATCTGGATTAGCGTCGATCAGTGAAGATTAGTGTTCCAGACTTTTGCTGTGAGCACGATTTCTGGAACTGCTCTAGCACACGCACACGCACCCGCACTCTGGCGAGGGGCGGCTACGACGACTCTTTTCGCCCGCCTGCCTTACGCCGCCCGGCGGGTCGCCACCGATTCCGTCGCGGCGGGAAAATCGACCAGCGTGTGGACATTCCCGGTGACCGGCTGCGACGTGAACACCCCGTCCTGCCGCTCGATCCGCATCGGAATCGTCGAGGTCGGGAACAGCATCGTCGACATCACGCGGGCTTGGACCTCCGCCCCGGGAACCATGCTCAGCTTGAACTTCCCCAAGATCGTCGGCAGCGAGATCTTGAACTGCATCATCCCCAGCGGGGCTCCGATGCACATCCGTGGCCCCGCTCCAAACGGCAGGTACGCATACGGTGACGGCGTCGCTGTCAGCCAGCGATCGGGCAGGAACTTCTCGGGTTGCGGGAACAGGCTCGGCATGTGGTGCGTAATAAACTGGCTGAAGATCACCGGGTTGCCGGGGTTCAATCGAAACGGCCCCAGCTCCACCGGCTCCGCTGCCACCCGCTGCGAGTACGCCGACGCGGGCATGATCCGCATGCTCTCGCGAATCACCCGGTCCAGCACCGGAAGTTGGTCGATCTGCTCTGGCGTCGGCGACCCTCCCGTGAGGTGCTCCTCCAACTCGGCATGCAATTCCGACATCACTCCCGGATGCTGTGACAAGAGGAACAACGTCCAGGTCAGCGTATGTGCCGAGGTCAGATGCGCCGCTCCAAACATCAACACCATATGCCCCACCAGTTGTTCATCGCTGACGCCGCTCTGCAGTTCATTGGAGCGGATCAGTAGCGAAAGGACATCGGTCCCCAGCTGCCCGCTGCGGCGTTTGCGGACCATCTCCAGGACCGCGACTTCGAGTTCCTCGGCCGCGAGCAAGAGATCGTCGTAGTGGTGCAGCACGTCCGCGTCAGAGGAGAAGATGCCGGGCCCCACCTTGTGATTGAGGGCGACCCACCGCTCGGTCAGCCGCCCGACTTCGTACGCCATCTCCGGCATGTCGACGCCGAACAGAATGCTGCTGGTCAGTCGCAGCATGTAATGGGTCATCTCCTCGGCCATGTCTTTCGTGTCGCCGGGATTCCACGACGACACAGCGTCTTGCGTCATGCCGATCACGTTATCGTGATACGCCTGAATCGCCTTCTTCTGAAATGGCCCCATGATCATTCGGCGATGATCGCGATGCTCATCCCCATTCATGCTGAGCAGTCCACTGGTCACCCGCCGCTGGGCCGATTTCCTCGGTCCGCGCACGGCGAAGAACTGCGAATGGAACCGCTTGTTGTCGCTGAGGACTTGGTGGTTAAACATCGGCCCGAACACGAAGAACAACCGGTGGTTGTCTTCTTGAAGAGCTGCGACCTCGCCGTGGAGCGCCCACAACTGCCGCATCATTTGAATCGGATCGCGAGCAAAATCGGCCACCGATCCGTTCAACACGGGTGGAGCGGGTGAAGCAATTCGAAGTGTTGGTGAGTCGTTCATGAGAGGCATCCCTGCCGTTCCTCCCGCCGACGGAGTGTGGCGGGAAGAGAATTCTGCACTATTGAGATCGGCGTTCTAACTGGGTTTCACCCAGCGAACAAGCCCAAAACATCAGTGCTGTCACCGTGGGCGTGTGGGACTCAGAATCAAGGATGTTCTCGGATTGCTCTTGCTCAGAGGGCTGTCGAGTTGTATCCTAAATGAGTACAAACGACCTCGAAACGGGTACGGTTATGGCTCCGAGATCACTGGCGACAATTTTGTTTTCGAAAGCACGTCGTGCGGTGCTGGGGTTGATACTGAGCCATCCTGATCGCGCGTTTTACTTGCGTGAGATTGTGACACTGACGGGTCTGGGTGTTGGGCATTTGCAGCGTGAGTTCGAGCAACTGACCGCTGCGGGGATCATTCGCCGATTTGAGCAGGGGCGGCATGTCTATTTTCAAGCGGATCAGACCTGTCCGATCTTCCACGAGTTACGTGGGATCGTGCGGAAGACTGTCGGTGTCGCGGATGAGTTGCGTCGTGCGTTGTTGCCACTTCGAGACCGAGTTCGAGCGGCCTTCATCTACGGTTCGGTGGCACGCGGCGAGGAGAACTCGGCGAGTGATCTGGACTTGATGGTCATCGGCGATGTGACACTGGCGGAAGTGGTCGAAGCGCTACGAGGCTCCGAAGCCTTCCTGCTGCGACCAGTGAATCCGACGGTATATCCCGAGAAAGAATTCCATGCCAAGCTCGTCGCCAAGCAGCACTTCCTGACGAAGGTGATGGATCGAGAAAAACTCATGCTGATCGGAGACGTGGATGACCTTGCAGCGCTCTCTTGAAATTAGCTGGATTCGCCCTCACGAAACGTCGCGTGAGGAGGTCGGTGAATTGCTCGCCATCGCGGACCGCGACATCGACCAAAGCCAGACGCCCGGCCTCGGACCCGAGTGGCGATTCGGCATCGCCTACAACGCCGCATTGCAACTCGCCACTGCGGCGCTCGCGGCAGCAGGGTATCAGGCCGAGCGTCAGAACAAACACCAGCGGACGATTGAATGCCTGGCGTGGACAGTCGGCCTCAGTCCGAGCGAAGTGTCCCTGCTGGATCTCTGTCGGCGGAAGAGGCATACCAACGTCTATGAGCAAATCGGGGCCCTCTCCGACCAGGAAGCGAACGAGATGATTGCCTTGGCTCAGCGATTGCGGACACAAGTCACGGCTTGGCTGAAGAGCCAATTTCCGGGCTTGATGCCGTCATCGGGATGAGTCGTGATCCCCTCTGGTGTATGCTGCACCTCATCGCCCGGCCCTCCCGCTGGCATGACATGCTTCTCCCGAAGGAGTCCATCATGCGATTGATTTCCACCCTGTGCCTCATGCTGTGGGCCGCGCCGCTGGTCGCCGCCGAGCCGACAACTCCGAACACGTGGAAGAAGGTCGCTGAGCCGCTGGCCGGGCAGCGGTGGGATGTGCCGCTGGGGGTGGCGGGACCATCGGGGCCGCTGCTGGTTCTGGGGGGGCGCACCTCGTGGGG
>JAYTFV010000713.1:0-7795 GCA_043734065.1 Planctomycetota bacterium | reverse complement strand
TCCAACTGCGCAGCTTGCGATCCGGTCCGGTGCGGATCGTGGGGGCGACGCCGGATTGTTCGTGCGTCATCGTGGATGGCCTGCCACTCGATCTTGACGACCGGGGTCAGGGAAAGTTGGCGGTCAAGTTCCGGCCCAATGCGAACGAGATCGGCCAGGAGGTGACGCGGGTGATCCCGCTGCACTTGAATGTGGACTCTGCGTCGACCGCGCTGGTCTTCAAAGCACGGGTCAAGTCATCCTCAACGGGAGAGCATTGATGAAGGCGTATTTCGCGGCTGCATGTCTGGGAGCGTCGATGTTCACGATGCTGCTCATGGTTCTGTCCCAGTCGGGGTGTTCAGGATGCACAAATCCTGGCTGCGGAGGTGTATGTGCAGTGGCAGATATGTTATGCGATCCAACCGGAGCCAACACATGTGCGGGATGCTATGTCGGGGGTGGTACTTGTAAATGCACTCAACTCAGATCTGGAACGTTAATCAATGACAGACGACCGCCATCGGGATGCACATGCCAGTAGGATGAAGGGAGTTTCACGTGTCCAGCTACTGTAAATACCCGCGACTCTGGCTGATGCTCTTCGCCGTATTGCCAACGCTGTCGTGGGCTGAGGAAGACTCGGCAATTGTTCCGACAGAAATATTAGCTGACTTTCCGAAGGAGTTTGAGTTGCTGGGGAAGTTTTACACCAACTACTCCAGTGACGGTCAGTTGGTCTATGAATCCCTTGATCCCAGGACTAAATCATACACTCCTTACAAAGTGGCGAAGGGGGGGCTTCAAGTCCGCGCTGACGAAATGTTTCGTCTCTCGGGGAATCAAGGTGGTGTGGAAACGTTACTCATCGCGACGCCGCAGCGGTTCCACTTCTTTGAGAAATCTCCCACGACGGGAAAGTTCTTTGTGCGCGCCCATGGAGGGAGCTATCGTCCAACGGGCTATCCGGAGGAGTATTTCTTCAGATACGGTCCCTGTGAACCTGGCAGTGTGCTGGAAGCGCTCAGGGAAAATCAGACATCCAGTGCCAAGATTCTTCACGCTTCCGTGTCGCGTGAAAACGGTGAAGATTTGGTGACGGTTGAAGCATCAGATGCTTTCAATGGCGTTCCCATTAGGGAGTTGATCACCTACTACCGCGACCGGCACTGGGCTATGAGGGACTACTTCAGCTGGCGCCCTTGGGTTGACAAAAAACGATACAGTTGGGAGCGAAAGCACATCGACTACGAAGGTGCATCCAATGGTTTTCCGATCATGAAGAAGATGATCCACGAAACTGGTTACGCACCCTTCGGAACCGCACTGGTTGACCACCAGCAAGTCTACGATCCGGGCGTGGAGACAGGTTATCGCCGGCACACCCTGACAGTCGATCATTTCACACCGGGTCCGCCGGACTTGTCGGTCTTCGATCCGGCTCCGATCCTGAAGGAAATCGGCGGACTGCGAATCCCAACGATTTCTTGGTGGCGAGCGGGGTTTCTGGCTTTCAATGCGATCTTTCTCATCTGGTTGGGTCTGTTTTGCTGGCGCCGGTCACGCCGAAAAGAGGAACCGTCACCCACTCCCTCTCCACCCACTCCAGCATCACCGTAAAGACGTTGCCAAACAATCAGTGTCGCCTTTCGTTCCGCGAAAGGGCGTTCTTTCGCGGAGCGAAAGACGACAATCCCTGCCCCCTCCTCTGAAAAGCTCGATCATGTTGGACAAACTTCTCTTTCTCGCTTCGTTCGGCAACCGCTGTTACTGGGCGGGAGGTGTCTATCTCCTGCTCGGCTTGGTGATGCTGCAATCGCTCCCTGAAGTGACAGCGGTCGCACAGGCCGACCCGTGGAGCGCTCACGGTGCCGAGTGTCCGAATGGGACAAAACTGTGCGGCACAAGCTGCATCCCGGTCGATCAGGTCTGCTGCGAAGATTTCACGTCGGGTTCCAGCACCGATTGCGGTTGTTGTAGAGCAGACGAGAACTCACAGTCGACCGTCTTCTGCCAGTGAGTGATGGACTGCCGGGAGGGCGAGGCTCCTGCCGAGCCGCGCGTACCAGAAAACGTCGTCCCTGGCTCGCGGCTCAGCAGGAGCTTCGCCCTCCCGTAATGGCAGGCCGCGACCCCAAATCTGTGCGTTGAAACAGCACGAGTGATCCACCAAGTTGAAGAGGATGGGGATCTGCGTTCGCCAGAACGCGGGGAGCCCGCACTCTGGCGAGTGCAGCGACCTCACAAGTTGAAAATGGGGGATCCCCGTGGCAATCTCACGGCCTGCATCATATGTCATCCGCGCCCACTGGAGTCCCCTCGTTCCAACGCTCACGGGCGGGAAACTTGTTCCTGCTCGGTTCCCTCTCGATATGCTTATTCTCCAGCGGTTACGTCGCCTATTACCACACCCTCGGCCCCGGGCGTCCGCAACCGACGATCACCTGCGATCAAGTCGAAGCCCCGCTCGGTGACGTGTCAGCGACAGCCGTGATCCCGTGGGAATTCGTGATCCGCAATCGCGGGACACGCCCCTTAATCCTGGCCCGAGTCCAGCCCGGCTGCGGCGAGTGCGTCCAAGTGACCGAGTTCACCCAGACACCGATTCCTCCGGGACAGACGGGTGTCGTGCGCGTCCAGCTGCTCGGCAAGAGCATCACGACCCGGCAAGTGAAGGGCGTGACCGTCGAGTCGAACGACCCGCGTCACCCCCATCTCACTTTGCGTCTCTCCGCGCGGCCAGCGGAGTAGCCATCGCGACAGGTGATGCACTCCCCCATGAGATCAGACCTCCGGGGCGGCTTGCTGCACCGCAGGCATCAGGTCGTCGAACTCCTCAATGCGGAGCATGCGGATGTCTCGCACTGAGGCGGAAAACCACGGCAGCACCCGCGAGAGTTCGATCGCAGCGAGGACGCACGTCACTGCGTTGATGCTCTCCCCACCGAAGTAGACGCTGCCCTGCTGCCAGGCGAAGCCCTGCTTGAGTAGCACCCTGCGGATTTCGGCAAAAGCGTTGTGGTAGGGATCGCCGTAATGCAGTTTCAACGAGTCGATGTCCATGTCAAATGTGATGGCGTACACTCGCCTCTCCACGATTTTGGGAATCGTGGGGAACTCGTCCCAACGGATTGTCGGTTGCGATCTGGGCAGTGTCTGGGTGGACATATATTCGCCCCTTTCCAAGAACGCGGCGGGATGGAACTGACTCCCTAACCGGATTGTACCGGAATCGTTTGGTTCTGATAGCTCAAGGTTGACCACTCGCACATCCTCACACCTCCGGGTGAGTCACCGTTCATCCGCATTTTGACGAATGCCGCTACGCTTCTGAGAGTGGCCTCGGTTAGGTTGCTTTGGACGCATCCGGAGCGGTGATTGCCGAAAGAGTGGTTTGATAGTGGCACCGTAGTGAGTCTCTGCCGACTATATCTGACGCACACCCATCGAGCCGCCTGTCCATGATTGTTTGAACTTGTCAGCGGGAGGGTTAATATCTGTGGAGCTGTCGACACGCTCCTTGAGGAAAACACGATGCGCATCGAATGCCCCAATTGTAACCAAAGGTTGAAAATCGACGATTCGCGGGCTGGCGCTGTCGCGACCTGCCCCGCCTGCCAGCGTAAGATGCGTATCCCCGAGGTGACAACCGATGACGAGTCGACTCGTCCACTGAGTCAGACCGTGGAGCGTCAGACCGTGGAGCCAAGTCCGAACGACGATAAGCCCGCACCCCCGAAGCGTCGTCGGAAGCCAATCGAAGAGGACGCTTTTCTGTCCGATCTCGATGACTACGAGGATCATGAAGAGACGGACGACGACGAGGAAGAATGGAAGCCAACTCGCAAGCGAAAGAAGAAGGGAAGTCAGATCGCCTGGGGCCGTGTCTTGGGCGGCGGATTGATGGCGATGGTTCGTTACACGCTGGCCGCCTTCGGGTTGCTGGTGGTCATGTTTATCACCTTTGCGATCGCGATACATTTGCCTGGGGTAGTCATGGGGGTGGGCCTCTTGGTGTATCTGATCGGATACCTGTGGATCATCATCGTCCCGTTTGACGACGGCGCTCTCACAGGGTTGCTCTGCCTCTTTCTGCCCTTCTACGGGCTGTACTATCTCATCAAGAATTGGGACAAGATGAAGGATCCGTTTTTGGTCACGAGTGCGGGACTACTCCTGATCTTCGTGGGATCATGCGCGGGAGGAGGGATGAAGCCTCGCCCGCGCGGTCAGAGGGCGATTCCCCAATGGCAGAACGTGTCTCCGACTCGCACCGAAGTGGCATTGGCGACGGATGCTTCGCAGCCGCAAGTGGGGTGATGGGGGTCGCAAACGTCTGCGAGCGAGGCATTGTCCCCAGCGGGTCATTTGCAAAGCTTCCTGACCGTTCGAACACGTTGGATTGACATCCAACGCTCGCTGTCGCACTGTCAGCCAAGCTCTCTCCACGCTCGCCCGCGTTCTGGCGAACGCAGCTACGGCGAGGCCGAACGTCAGTGGGATGACGGCTCAGCGGCTCGTCGAGTACATTGCCCTCGACGGACTCTTTGCTCTCTCTGAAATCGCCACATGTTGGGGAACTGACCATGAAGCTGCGTTGTTGGGTGTGTTGTCTGGTGTCGGGGGCGGTGGCTCTCATGTTGCTGGCGATGATGACGAGGGAGTCATCGGCTGCGGACAAGGCGGAGAAGATTGATGTGCTGATTGTGGATGGTCAGAACAATCATGACTTTGTGCGGACGACACCGTACATGAAGAAGGTGTTGGAAGAGACGGGGCGGTTCCGGGTGTTTGTCGCCACGACTCCACCGAAGGGGGCGGACCCGAATGCCTGGAAGGGCTTTCGGCCACAGTTCGCCGACTATGATGTCGTACTGAGTAACTACAACGGCGAGACGTGGCCGGAGCATGCTCGCACCGGGTTCGAGGAATTCGTCAAGAACGGCGGCGGCGTCATGAATGTCCATGCGGCCAACAACCCGTTTGGCGACTGGCCGGTGTGGAACGAGATGATCGGGCTGGCCTGGCGCGGGAATGACGGCGGGGACCGGATCACTCTCGACGCTGCGGGCAAGGAAGTACGGACTCCCAAGGGGGAAGGCCCCGGAGCCGGGCACGGGGCACAGCACCCCTACACGGTGATCACTCGCGACCGCGAACACCCGATCACGAAGGGCATGCCCGCCGAGTGGGCCCACCCGCAGGACGAGCTGTACCACGGCCAGCGCGGCCCGGCCTTGAATATGCACATTCTGGCGACAGCGTTCAGTGCCAAGGAGTCGGGCGGGACCGGCGAGCATGAGCCGATGGTGTGGTGGATTCCCTCGGGCAAGGGGCGCGTCGTCACGACACTTCTGGGTCACGTCGGGGGCGGGCAGGATACTGCCACGTGGCCGATGCGGTGTGCCGGATTCCAGGCGATCCTGACGCGCGGCACCGAGTGGGCGGCCACGGGTGAGGTCACGATCCCGCTGCCGAAGGAAATGCCGACGGCGGAGAAGGTGAGCTTGCTGCCGTAATCGCGATCACGATATCGAACATGGAATCAAAGCCCTGGGGTTGCAACCCCAGGGCTTTTAGCATGCCATCGCGAGCGTCACTTGACCAGTTGACCGCCGTTCTTCTCGATGTGATTCCGCCACCCCATCAGGGCGGCGTTCCGGGGGGTATTCGCCAAATTTGGACGGTAGCCGTGGGCCGAGGTACGACCCACCAGACGGCTGACATGGAAGAACGCCAGTTCGCGGATCGCGATCTCCTTGTGATCCATCCAGGATAATAAATGAGCCGAGGTCGACTTGTCGCGCGCATCCTCCATCGAGTACCCCCACAGCAATTGGACGACATCGGAGACATCCTCGGTCGGGAAGTGACGGGCCACCTCCGTCTCCAGCAAAGCCGTGTTTTGGGGGTTCGTGGGCAACCAGCCTCGTAAAGACCAGATGGCCGCCAGACGGGTCTCCTCGTGCTCCGACTGGAGCGCCTTGACCAGCATCGGAACATCGTCCACCAACCCCAGCGTGTAAGTCGCCAACGAGGAGATCGACTCCCGGCGGTCCGAGACCAGAGCAGGGATCGACATGCTCACTGACTGGTCGACGGCGAACTCCTTCTCGAACATCCGCAGCCGCACCTTGTCGGCGGCTGTGAGGGAGACCCCATCGGGAGAGAGCCAGTCGGGGATCGCCCGCTGCGGTCCAGCCTGCAAGGGCTGGGGAGGCACGGGCCAGGCTGCGTAACCGATGTCGGAGCCGATGGGGACGGGCGGACCGCCATTCCAGGCGAGCGAGACCGCTCCCGCCATGACATGCAGTCCGCCTTCGGGGACCAGGAGCAATGGGTCAGGGCGGCGGCCTTGCGGGGCGCGTTGACTGACCGCCAGACCACACTGAGTCCCCGGTTCAGTCAAGGTGAGTACGGCTGGCTGACCGCGCAGGATCATCCCGATCGAGACCGGATCCTTGTTCTCCGCAATCATGGGACGACGGAACGCCACGCGGCCCCGGTCGACGGTCATGGTGAGCAGGCCCGTCCCGACCCCCGGTGCGAGGAGAACCCGGGATCCTCCATAGAGGGTGATTTCGAGGGTACTGCCGTTGACGGTGAACTCGGACTGGAAGGGGTCGGGCGTGGCGATCTCATCGCCCGCGTGGACCAGCGATCGACGCGGCATGACGTTCCATTGTCCCGTTTGGGGATCACGGGCGATGAGAATCCCCTCGGCGTTTACGTACAGCATGGCAGGAAACGTCTTCACCGGAACAGGGGGAACCAACGCAGCCGGAGGTTGCGGTTGCGGTGCCAGACCGACCACTGCCGGAGGTGCCACGGTCGGGACGTTGGGTTCCGGCATCGGGGACGGCTTCGGAGTCTCGGGGAGCATCGCGGCGGGTTGGGCCGCGTTCGTGGTCGATGCGAGCGAGTTGTCTGTGGGGGTTGTGAGTGCGGGAGACACGGAGGCTGGCGATCCCGGATTTTCGGAGTCAGCAGGCGGTGGGCCACCGGCGGGGGTCGTCTCGTTTGAGTCAGTCGGCTGTTCCGTCACGGTCACTGCATGACCACCGAATCCCGGCAAGAGTCCCTGATCCTTGAGCACCCATCCGAGCCACCCCAGCCCCAGTCCACCGACCAGCAACCCGAGCAACAGATTCCGACCCACGGTCGGTCGCAGGTATTCCGGAGGAGTCAGTGGCGAACGGACGGGAAGAGCCGCTGCCACGGCAGGCGACGTGACCCCGTTGGCTCCGGGAGCGTGAGCCTCGGCGGGCGGGCGGGCCTCCACATGCGGAGCCTGACTCACCAGCGCATACATCCGCTCCCGCGTCGAGACCGGCACTTCCACCGGCTCGCCCAACACCGCTGTCAGAATCTGGTGCGAGGACGCCACCTCGGCCAGGTGCATATCCGACTCCAGGCACAGCTTCTCCAGGGCCGGGATCGCATCTGGGGCCAGTGTATTATCGAGATACTCCGCCACCAGATTCGGGTCGGGAGCGGAACCCGAACCGGTCAATTCCGGGGCGGCGATCCGGCGGCGGCGGACCACTTCCTTGATGCGAGCGACCGTCGCCGAGGCTGGGGCACTTTCGCTGACGCGCGTGCCGATCTCCTTCAGCATGGCCGGTTCCAGGACATCGTCGAGGTACGCCAGCAGGGTTCGCAGGGTCAGACGCATCACAGTTCTCCCGAAAGGCCCACCGGGAATGGGGCACTACCAGGAATAGTGCCCAGCGGAGGGCCTCGCCGTACAACTTTCGGGTCGGAAAACGGAATTTATTCCGTTCGACCATCCAGGCGAGCCGGGCGGCGTCAGCCC
>JAYTFV010000712.1:0-3506 GCA_043734065.1 Planctomycetota bacterium | reverse complement strand
GAAAATCGGCCTCTGCGGCCTATATGTACGCCCTGCTTTATTCACTTCCCCTCGACTTACCGTGGGCCGTGCGTTTGGCACGGCGGTTTCAACTCGCGGCAGTTTATGGCACAGACGTTTAGCACAGGTTAACCATGCCAGCAACCCAAACCCGCCCCGTTCCGCGCCATTTTTTTGCCTTCCGCAGGGGGCTTTTCCAATCCCCGGTTAATCCGTAAATATTTAGCGTTTTGAAAGACTTGCCTGGGCTGCTGCAAGTCTGGCGATCGGCACCCGGAAGGGCGAGCAGGAAACATAATCGAGGCCCGCCTCCTCGCAAAAAGCGATGGAGGCCGGGTCGCCGCCATGTTCGCCGCAGATGCCGAGCTTGAGCTTCGGCCGGGTGGCCCGGCCGTCCTTGCAGGCGATCTCCATCAGGCGGCCCACGCCGGTCTGGTCGATCTTCTGGAACGGGTCATCGCCGATGATGTCGTTTTCACGGTACAGCGGGATGAACGAACCGTAGTCGTCGCGGCTCATGCCGAGCGTCGTCTGGGTCAGGTCGTTCGTCCCGAAGCTGAAGAACTCAGCGGTCTGAGCGATCTCACCGGCGGTCAGCGCGGCGCGAGGCACTTCGATCATCGTGCCGACCTGGTAGTCGACCTTGACCCCCTTCTCGGCGAAGACCTTCTCCGCCGTGTCGCGGATGATCTTCGTCTGGTGATCGAGTTCGCTCTTGTAGCTGATGAGCGGGACCATGACTTCCGGATGAACATCGATGCCCTGCTTCTTGAGGTCCGCAGCCGCTTCGAAGATCGCCCGGGCCTGCATCGCGGTGATCTCCGCGTAGACGATCCCCAGTCGGCAGCCCCGGAAGCCGAGCATCGGATTCGATTCCTTCAGCTCTTCGACGCGGCGTTCGACGACTCCCTTCGAGATACCGACGGCCTTGGCCAGCCGGTCCGCCAAACCGCCATCGTCGTGCAGGTGGTGCTCCGAGAGGAACTCGTGCAGCGGCGGGTCGAGCAGACGAATCGTGACCGGACGGCTGCCCAGAACCTTGAACAGGGTCGTGAAGTCGGCCCGCTGGAACGGCAGCAGCTTGGCCAGTGCGGCTTCACGCTGAGCCAGAGTTTCCGAGACGATCATCTCGCGGAACTCTTGGATCTTCGAGAAGAACATGTGTTCGGTCCGGCACAGGCCGACACCTTCGCAGCCGAACGCATCGGCCAGATGAGCTTCGTCCTGCTCCGAGTTGGCCCGGACCTTGAGCGTGCGGTACTTGTCGACCCAGCCCATGAGCTGGGCGTAGCGGGTGTAGGTCTCGGACTCAGCGGGCTTCATGGTCTTGTTGACGAGCACCTGCACGATTTCGCTGGGCTTGGTGTCGACCTTGCCCGCGAAGACTTCGCCGGTGAAGCCGTCGATGCTGATCCAATCGCCGCCCTTGAGGGTCTGGCCCCCGGCGGTGATCGTGCCCTTGTCGTAGTCGACGACCATCGAGCCGCAGCCGACAATGCAGACCTTGCCCATCTGACGGCTGACGAGAGCGGCGTGCGACGAGGCCCCGCCGAACGAGGTCAGAATCCCCTTGGCGACCTTCATCCCGCGCAGGTCTTCCGGGCTGGTTTCCTTGCGGACGAGGATCAACTGAGCCTTGTTGTCCTTGTTGTACATCTCTTCCGCGTCGCTGGCGTGGAACACGATCTGGCCAGTGGCGGCGCCGGGACCGGCGTTGATCCCCTTGGCGATCTGGCGGTTGCCTTTGGTCGCGACCTTCTTGGCTTCGGTGTCGAAGATCGGCTGGAGCAACTGGTTCAGGTCGTCTGCCGGGATCCGCCGCTTCTGCAAGGCTTCCTTCTCGGTGATCAGACCTTCGTTGACGAGGTCGACCGCGATGCGAACAGCTGCGAAGCCGGTCCGCTTGGCGTTGCGAGTTTGGAGCATCCAGACCTTGCCGCGCTGGATGGTGAACTCAACGTCCTGGACTTCCTTGAAGTGCTTTTCCAGGGTCTTGCCGATGGTGTCGAGTTCCTTGTGAGCAGCGGGCATGTCCTTGCCGAGGGTCTCTTCGATCCGCAGCGGGGTGCGGATACCGGCCACCACGTCTTCGCCCTGGGCATTGATGAGGTAGTCGCCGCAGAAGCCGGGGGTGCCGATGGCACAGTCGCGGGTCAGGCCGACCCCGGTCGCACAGTCATCGCCGAGGTTGCCGAAGACCATCGCCTGGACGTTGACCGCCGTGCCCCAGTCGTGGGGGATGTTGTACATGCGGCGATAGACGATCGCCCGGTCGTTCATCCACGAACTGAATACCGCTCCGATACAGCCGCGAACCTGCTCCATGGCATCGGTCGGGAATTCCTTGCCGGTGTGCTTCTTGATGACGGCCTTGAACTCGGCGACGAGTTCCTTGAGGTCGGCAGCGGAGAGCTGGGAGTCGAACTCGACGTTGGCCTTGTGCCGCTTCTTCTCGATCAGCTCTTCGAAGTGATCGGGGTCGTTCTTGGATTGCGGCTTGAGGTTCATCACCACGTCGCCATACATCTGGATGAACCGGCGATAGCTGTCCCAGGCGAAGCGCTCGGACTTCGACTGCTTGGCGAGGGCCTCGACGGTGATGTCGTTCAGGCCGATGTTGAGGACGGTGTCCATCATGCCGGGCATCGACTCGCGGGCACCCGAGCGGCAGGACAAGAGGAGAGTGTTGGTGGTGGAGCCGAACTGGGCGCCCATCGCCGTTTCGACCTTCTTGAGGGCGGCCGCGATCTGGGCTTCGAGTTCGGCGGGGTACTTCCGATCATTGGCGTAGAAGTAGTTACAGACCTCGGTTGTGATCGTGAAACCGGCGGGCACGGGCAGGCCGATGTTGATCATTTCGGCCAGATTGGCCCCCTTGCCACCGAGCAAGGTCTTCATCTTGCCGTCGCCATCAGATTTCTGGTTGCCGAAGAAGTACACGTACTGCGTGGACATGAATCAGTTCCTGAGTCGAATCGAACGTGAATCGCGAACTCCCGATCTCTTGATCCCAGCGGGAGTCAAGCCGCTGAGTGGGAGGCATTCGCGAACAGGATGTGCCGGGGTGAGGTTCCGTCCCCTGCCCTTACCAAGGCAGGCCCCGCGCGGTCGTTCAGCGCAAAACCCCTCCTCGGAAGAGGCCGCAAGGTAGCAACCACGCGGGGGGACTGCAAGGAAGCGGATTTCGCTGTCTCTGGAGAATGGAATTCCTTCCGCTTTCCGGCGAATTGGCGAATATGCGATGGAACACGCCGAGCGACCGGGATTAGTTTGCGGCGGTTGAAGATGCTGCCGTGTGATCGTCGCTCTGATTTGATGTTTTCGGATGCCAAATCGGACGTCCCGACGCCTCCTGCCGACGCCTCGCATCATCCAGCATGGCCACAAAATTCCCCTGAAACCTGTCGGACATTTCACGACGGGTCTGATGGATTTCGTCGATGATCGGGTCAGTCATCGGTTTCTGGATCATGGGCCAACATCTCTTCTGGGGTGCAGATGATGGG
>JAYTFV010000711.1:0-3909 GCA_043734065.1 Planctomycetota bacterium | reverse complement strand
GGGCAACTCTCTTCGATGCCGGACATGGGGGTCTTCGAGTGTGACTCCTTGCATTCTACTCCGTAGACCGAATCCTGTATTGAGGACGAGTGCCCCACGGAGTCTCATCACTTCTGTGACGGAGACGATTTTTCGTTGTCGAATCCGCTCGCTGTGCTCATACAATGGGGACGTGTCGAGTGGTCCACTTATTCGCGGGGAGCCCGCACTCTGGCGAGTGCAGCTACAATTGGTGGACCACTCGGTGAAGTGTGGACGGCTGACGGACGCGAGTGAAGAACCGATTTACCCAGTGGGACGTGCGATCATGGTTGTCGCCACAGAACCGACGCAACAGGTCACATCCTCCCCGGCAGCTCCTGCGGTCGTGGATGAATCGACGCCTCCCTGGGTCGATGGTTTGACGATCGGGGCGGTGCTGCGAGAAACGGCGCGGCGGCATCCGCACGCTGATGCCTATATCTTCTTCCACCTGCGTGAACGACTCACGTGGGGCGAGGTCGATCACGAGGTCGATCGGGTCGCGCGGGGATTGCTCGCGCTGGGTTTGCAGCCTGGCGACCACTTTGGAGTCTGGGCCACCAACATTCCGCAGTGGGTGCTGCTCCAGTTCGCCACGGCCCGCATCGGGGTCGTGCTGGTCACGATCAATCCGGCCTATCGAGGGAGCGAACTGGCCTATGCACTCCGGCAATCCGACATCCGGGGGCTGGCGTTGATCGACCGGTTCAAGTCGTCCGACTTCGTGGCGATCCTGAACGAGGCGTCTCCGGAACTGGCGACCCAGAGGCCAGGAATGCTGTCGAGCCGGACGTTTCCGATGCTGCGAACGCTCATCTCTCTACGCGGCGAGAGGCCGCCGGGGATGTTCAGTTGGGAGGATCTGCTGGCCCATGCAGATGAGGTTCTCCCCGAGAGAGTGACGGCGATCGAGGCCACGCTGCGACCCGATTCGCCGATCCATATTCTCTACACGTCGGGCACCACCGGACACCCCAAGGGGGCCACGCTCTCGCATCGCAACATCCTGCTCAATGCTTACTATTCCGGGCTCTGTCAGAAGCTCGATCATCGCGACCGCATCTGCCTGCCGGTGCCGCTGTATCACTGCTTCGGCTGCGTGCTGGGGACGCTGGTCGCCCTGGTGCATGGGTCCGCGATGATCTTCCCAGCGGAGAGCTATGATCCGGGCAAGACACTGCAGGCCATCGAGACCGAACACGCCACAGCCCTCTACGGTGTGCCGACGATGTTCATCGCTCAGCTCGAGCACCCCGACTATCCGCAGCGCGACCTCTCCTCACTGCGCACCGGGATCATGGCGGGCAGCCCCTGTCCCATCGAACTCATGAAGCGCGTCACGCAGAGCATGGGAGCCCGCGAGATCACCATCGGATACGGCCAGACCGAAGCCGCCCCGCTGATCACCCAGACGCGGACCGGCGATCCGCTGGAGTTGCGGGTCGGCAGCGTCGGTCGACCGATCCCCGGCTTTGAGGCCAAGGTCGTTGACCCCGAGACCGGTGCCGACCTGGGCGACAACCAACCCGGCGAAATCTGCGGTCGCGGGCACGGGGTGATGATCGGGTACTACAACATGCCCGAGAAGACCACCGAAGTGATCGACGCCGCTGGCTGGCTTCACACCGGCGACCTCGGGCTGCGAATGCCCAATGGCTACTACCGCATCACGGGGCGCTTGCGGGATCTCATCATCCGCGGCGGAGAGAACATCTATCCGCGCGAGATCGAAGAGCAGCTCTATGCCCATCCGGCGGTCGAGGAGGTCCAAGTGGTTGGCGTGCCGGACCGCAAGTTCGGTGAGGAACTGCTCGCCTGGGTCAAACTCCGCACGGGCCACTCCGCCACGACGGATGAGCTGCGCGACTACTGCCGCGCCCGCCTGGCCCACTTCAAGGTGCCGCACTACTGGAAGTTCGTGGACAGCTTTCCGACGACCGTGACCGGGAAGATCCAGAAGTTCAAGATCCGCGAACAGGGGATCGTCGACCTCGGCCTGGAAGAGGTCGCGAAGATTGAGACGGCTTGAGGTGTTCATCAGTGGCTTGAGGCTCAGCGCGGCGACTCAGGGTTCAGCACCGCGCGGGCGGCACCGAGGTGGGCGGTGTCGGTGGAGTTGCCGAGTTGACCCAGCCAGCGATCAATCTCGCGCAGGGAGGACTCCAGGAACGGCAGGGCGATCTTTGCGTTCGACTCGGAGGCGGACTGACCGAAAAGCTCCCCGTCGAGGCGGCTGAGGACGCAGGCACTGGCGAAGAGTTCCATCGCGACCCAGGCCAGGCGTTCCTGTTCGAGCTGGCGTTCCAGCACCTCTTCGCGATGGTGGATCAGGGTCCGCTGCACCGCCCGACCGAACCGCCCGATCCGCTGCGAGAGTTTCTTGGCCCACGGTTGCAGCGAGGCTGTTCGCACGGGCACCGTCGGGGAGCTGAGCCGCGCCTTGATCCAGTCGGCGGCGAATCCGCTGATCTGGCCGAGTCCCGACCAGGGACGCTGGACGGCCTCATAGACCTCCTTCAGACGCATCCCCGGACCACGCATCCCGGTGAGAGCGATGAACGACAGCAGCACTTCGTTGGCCCCCTCGCCGATCTGGTTGATGCGATGATCGCGGAGCATGCGCTCTAGCGGATGGCCCTGGAAATACGCCGCACCGCCGTGGATCTGGAAGGCGTCATTCACGATCGTCCACAGCCGCTCCGTGCTCCACACTTTGAGCATCGCCGTCTCCAGCATGTAGTCTTCCAGGCCGCGATCAATCAAGCCTGCTGTCACGGTCGTCATCGCCTCCATCGCGTACGTCCACATCGCCATCCGTCCCAGCTTCTGCTGCACGAGTTCGAACTCGGCGAGGGGCCGACCGAATTGCTTTCGAGTACGGGCATGCTCGACCGCCAGTCGCAGACTGGTCTTGGCCGCTCCGGTGCAACAGGCCCCGAACGTGGTGCGTCCGAAGTCGAGGACGGTGAGCGCCACCTTCAGCCCCTTGCCCAGCGGCCCGAGGATGTTCTCCTTCGGGACCGGCATGTCTTCGAAGGCCAGCCGCGCGGTGGCTGTCCCCCGAATGCCGAGCTTCTCCATGCGGGGTTCGGTGATGCGAAACCCCGGCATGTCGGGTGTCACGAGAAAGGCGGTGATGGCCGTCCCCGTGCCGCCGGGGATCGGCGTGCGGGCCATCACGGTGAGGATGTCGGCGATCGAACCATTCGTGATGTACCGCTTCTCGCCGGTCAGTCGGTAGTGGCTTCCGTCGGCGGAGGGGACCGCTCGCGTCTGCACGTTCGAGGCATCGGACCCCGCTTCCGGTTCGGTCAGGGCGAACGCCGCCATCGTGCGACCGGCGACGAGGTCCGGCAGCCAGCTCTGTTTCTGCGACTCGGTCCCGAACAGCAGCAGAGCCCGCATGCCGATCGAGTGGTGAGCGTTGACGAAGATGGCCGTCGAACTGCATCGCCCGCCGAGCACTTCCAGAATCTGCCCATACCCCATCTGGGAGAACCCGCGCCCGCCGATCTCGCGCGGGGCGGTCATGCCCAGTACGCCGAGTCGGGCCAGGCCGTCGATGACCTCGCGCGGGATGTCGGCCTCGCGGTCGATGCGGACCGGGTCGAGATGAGCATCGCAGAAGGCCCGTACCTCAGCCACGGCGGCCTCGACTTCCACTTGCTGAGCCGCCGGAAGACGCGGATAGGGGAAGACCCAGTCGGCGACGAACTGGCCCCAGAAGAGGCCCTTCGCCACGCCCATTTGCTGCGGCACCGGGCCGAGCAATTCCTCGGCTTGCTGCACCTGCAAGTCCCGTTGAATCTTCCGCTCGTCGCGTGTTTCGGTGGTGGTCATGATGATTTCCTCGGGGTTTGTGGGCCGTGGGATAGGCTTCCAGCCTGT
>JAYTFV010000710.1:0-2193 GCA_043734065.1 Planctomycetota bacterium | reverse complement strand
GAGGAGGGGAGGAGGGGCCGTAGCCACCTTTGCCAGAAGGTGGGCGGATTGGCGTTGAGAATTCCGAAGCCAAAAACCATCCGGTCGAGATCGTTTGGCTGGGGCGAAGGCGGGTTCCGGTCACCCACGTTCTGGCGAACGTGGCTACCAGAGTGCGGCCCCCCACGTTCTGGCGAACGTGGCTACTTGCCGAGTTCCACGGAGCGGGCGGTGGCGGCGACGACGGCATTCATGAGTGCGGCGCGCAGGCCGCCCTTCTCCAGTTCATGCAGGCCAGCGATCGTCGTCCCGCCGGGGCTGGTTACGGCGTCCTTCAAGACACCGGGGTGGTCGCCGGTTTCCAGGACCATCTTGGCCGCTCCGAGCAGCGTCTGCGCAGCCAGTTGGGTCGCGATCGCGCGCGGCAGTCCCACGCGGACTCCGGCATCGCTGAGCGCCTCGACGATCTGAAACGCATACGCCGGGCCGCTGCCGGACAGGCCGGTGACGGCGTCCAGTTGGGATTCGGAGGTCTCGACGGCGACCCCGACGGCCGAGAAGAGTTGCAGAGCGAGCAGGGCGTCCTCGCGCGTCGCTTTGCCGCCGATGCTGAAGGCGGAGGCTCCCGCCTGGACGAGGGCCGGGGTGTTGGGCATGACCCGCACGATGCGGGTGTCCTCGGTCCCGAGCCACTGGAGCATGCGGGCGATCGTGACGCCCGCGGCGATCGACACCACGACATGCTGCGGCGTCAGCATCGTCGCCAGTTCGCGAAGCATGCCCTCCATGTTCTGTGGTTTGACAGCCAGGATGATGACCCGGCTGGCCTTGGTGACCTCGCGATTGCTGGCGGTCGTGCGGGCCTGGGTCAGAGACTCGAAGGCCGCGCGGGCACCCTCGTTGACATCGCTGGCGATGAGTTTGTCCCTCACGGTCAGGCCGCTCTTGAGGAACCCCATCGCCAGTGCGGTGGCCATCTTGCCCGCGCCGATGAAGCCGATCGAGTGCGTGGTGGACATGAGGCCATCTCAATTCGAAGAGGGGTCGAGGACCGGGGCCGGGACTGTCGCCGGAAGATTGGGCTCGGCAGTCGCATCGTGAATGTGAAACCCCGACCGACTCAGCCACAACAACCCGCACAGCGTCACCGGGATGTACTGGATCATATGGTAATAGATCGAGGCGGCGAGGACCTCGGACTGCTTGAAGTCAAAAATTTGCAAGGTGCCCGTGAAACAGGCCTGAACCAGTCCGAAGAACCCCGGCGAGGAGGGCACCGCCACCGCCAGGGCCACCACGCCCATCAACACCAGCGCCGCCGGGATGGGCACCTGAATCCCAAAACTCAGCAGGGCCAAGTACATCATCCCTGCATTGAGGGCCCATTGCAGCAGTGAGGCGAGTCCGACCACCAAAAGGGTCGTCGGCGACTTCAGGCTCGACAACCCGTGGGCCGCCGTCTCCAACAGCCGGTCGACCTTCTCTCGCAGAGGCAGCGGAACTCGCACCACGGCCAGCCCCCAGTGAATCGACTTCACAAAGGCGTTCGTCCAGATCAGAAAGACAAATGCCCCCGTCACGCCGACTGACGCCAACACACCGATCCCCAGTGCGGATCGCCGCATCCAGTCGGGCATGTCCGGCAGACTGAACAACCCGAGGCTCAGGTAGAACAGAATCGACAGCATGTCGAAGATGCGTTCGAGGGCCACGGTGACAAACACCGCAGCCACCGGCTGCTTCGTCCGGCGGGCAAAGACCATCACGCGCACGATCTCCCCGGCTCGCGCGGGGAGGACGTTATTGACCGCGAACCCGGACAACATCGGTCCGAAGCAATCCCGCCACGTGTCATAGTCTCCCAGCGGGGTCAGCAGCAGCTTCCAGCGGTACGCCTTGAGTGCATAGAACGCGACGAGCATCCCCAGCAGGACGGGAAGGTACAGATATTCGGCATCTCGGAAGGCCGCGAGAAACTCGCGTCGGGCCTGCGGGTCAGAGATCAGCCCCCGCGCGGCCCACCACAGGCAGGCCAGCGAGACGGAGACGCCCAAGGCGAGTTGAAAGCCGCGCGACTTCCACCAGCTGCGACGGGGTAGGGGGTCAGCGGTCACGTCATGTGTCCTGGGTGGTCTATGGAATGCTCCCCCGCGGTTGCAGGGAGGCGAGGCTGGCCTGATGAAACGGCGCTTTCCTGGCGGTCGAGTTTGTTCG
>JAYTFV010000709.1:0-7737 GCA_043734065.1 Planctomycetota bacterium | reverse complement strand
CATGGACGGAGCAAGCGGGGAGACGAACGGGGTGGTGGGCGGGGTCGGGGGGGCGGGTTGGGTGTCGCCGGAGGCGCTCAAGCGGGACTTGCATGGGATGGTCGATGGGCTGGCCGAGCAGATCATGGGGGCGGTCAACGGGGCGCGGAAGGGGCAGCTCATCAACGACTCCGAGGAGCCGGTGAGGGTGGCGGGGCACGAGTTTATAAGAGCCGCGTTCGAGGCGGCGATTCAGAAGAATATTGCAGCGGCTGAGGCCGAATTCCCCCTCCGGAGGTCACGACGATCGATTCGGTGACGCGGCGGTTGGTCGTGAAGAAGATGCATAATAAGGGGCGTCAGTCGCGGTCGGTGTCCACGGTGGTGGGGCGGATCAAGGTGGTGCGGCGGTGGTGGCATGCACCGGGCCACGGCAGCGTGGTCCCCTCGGATGAGGTCATCGATCCGGGTCTGGCGAGTGTGAGTATCGGCGTGCGGGAAATGGCGTGTCGCCTGAATAATGACAGCACGAGTTTCGACAAGACGGACGCGAACTTAAAACGCATGGCGATCATCCAGATGAGTGGCGAGCAGGTGCGAAAAGTGGTGCAGGCCGAGGGGCGGGCGGTCCTCGCTGCGCAGCAGGCCAGCACGCTGCCCACGGCGTTCCAGGCTGCGGAATGTGTGGTGGATGCCTCGCTTCCCAAGGCGGAGCAGACTTCGCGGATCTACCACGGCACGGACGGCGTGATGGTGCCGATCATCACGGATGCGGAGAAGATCAAGCGGCGGACGGCGGTGTGCCAGAAGCGTCAGAAGTCGGTGAAGAAATGCCGCCCCCTGCCCGCTCGCCGCAAGGGGGCGAACGAGTCTTATAAATAGTTTAATACGATTACATTCTATAGCGAGTGCGGCAAGCACTGGCACGAGGTGCAGTCGGGCGTCTCGCGAAAGAAGGTCGGGGCGCTCGTGCGCCGCGAGGCCGCGCGTCTGGGCTTTAAAGACGCGGATGAAAAGATCGCGAACGTTGAAGGGGCTTCGTGGATCCCACCGCAATTATCAGCTCGTCCCGACAAGCTGCCGCTGGATGGTCTGGGGCTGGACTTTTATCACCTCGGCGAGAACATTCATAAATGTCGCCGGGCCGTGTTCGGCGAGGACGACGCGGCGGGTCAGAAGTGGACGAGCGACCTCTGCCACACGCTCAAGCACGACGGGTACGAAGCGGCCTGGGAGTCCCTCACGAAATGGCGGGCCACCCTTCGCAGCCCGAAGAAGAAACAGACCGCTGACCGTCTGCTGAACGACGTGAGCGACCGCCGCGACATGATCCAATACCCCGACTTCATGAAGCGCGGCTGGCAAATCGGCAGCGGCCCGACCGAGTCCCGGTGCAAAACCAGCACCAGCCGCCTCAAGGGTCGCGGCCGCCGCTGGGACATGCCCACCGCCGAATCGACCGCCGCCCTGACCACCCTGCAAGACAGCGGCCAATGGCACCTCTACTGGCCAATCCCCGGACTGGCCAAGATTTAGGGTCGCCAGCGATCGTGGGCAGACCCCGGAGGCCCTGGTAGAGCCACCCGATGTGACCGAGGACCAACTCCTACTACAATCCATCTTGTGCCCAGACACACCTCTTGAAACAGTGACGACCAGAGACCCTCTTCGGAATCCCGCGATGCATAATGCCTCTTCACCGATCGAGATTGCGTTCCGTATTCCAGGGACATGGGCACATCCCGGCGAACTGCTGGAGCGTTTGCCGACGGGGTGTCGTATGTCTCCCGATGGACTGATCCTGCCGGATGGGACGCGGATCGAGTTCGCCCCGATGCAGCCCGACAAGCAGTTTGCGGAGATATTTGCCTCGTCCTGTCGCCGACCAGCCACGCCCGACGAACTGGAGAGGGTCAATCGTTACACGGTCAACATCGGTTTGCTAGGGCCGGGGGGCTCGCTCGCTGCCGCACGTACCATGCTGGAAGCCGCTGCCGTGATTGTACAGGCGGGTGGAGCGGGAGTGTTCATCGACAACAGCGGGCTGGCTCACGGCGGGGAACACTGGCTCGAATACGCAGACGATGGCAGTGTCGATGCGTTGAGCTTTGCATACGTCAGCCTGGTACGCGGTGAGACTGAGGTCTGGACGATGGGCATGCATGTGCTGGGCCTGCCCGAGATCAAGATGCGGCGGGCCGATCTCGAACCGACGGGAGACTTGATCATCGAAGTGATGCGCTACATGTGCCGCAGCGATATTCCGGTCGACAAAGGTCACATCCTGGTCCTCGACACGGGGCCGATGCTGCACGTGACCTCGAAAGCCGAATGTGAGTTCGGATCAGGTAGCCCCATGCACAACCCGTTTGGCTGTCTGATGCTGTTGCCCGCGAAGGAGATCGCCGATCGCAATTGAATGGATGACGTGCGTCCGTCTTCGTAGCGTGGACCCCCAGGTCCGGGCGGAACGGACGTGGGCGTCCATTCTACAAATCACTCGCACAGCCTGATGTGAACTGCTCCAATCGCTCCACGGCATCATCGGCAGTGAATCTACAAATTGAATTCCCCTCTCATCGCGGATACAGTCTGGCCTGCCGCGTGTTGAATTTCACAGCTAACCACCCCTCCGATCGCCAGTGAGTTCCCCTGAATGATTGACCCCGTTGACCGTTGGACCAGCGACGATTCCGCCGAGCTGTACGATGTCCCGCGCTGGGGCAAGGGATACTTCACGGTCGGGCAGAACGGTCATCTGCTGGTCCATCCGGATCGCGATCCGGCCAAGAGCCTCGATCTGAAGCAGCTCATCGACCGCCTCGGTAAGCGCGGCCTCGACTTGCCGATCCTCGTGCGGTTCAATGGGATCCTGAAGGACCGTATGAAGGAGCTGCATGAGGTCTTCGAGCATGCCATCCGCGAGCATGACTACAAGGGAAAATACAGCTGCGTCTACCCGATCAAGGTGAATCAGCAGCGCGAGGTCGTCGAGAAGATCATCGAGTACGGGCGTCCGCTGGGGTTCGGGCTGGAGGCGGGCAGCAAGCCGGAACTGATGGCGGTGATCGCCCTGGCCGACTCGACCACGCCGGTCATCTGCAACGGTTTCAAGGACGACGAGTTCATCGAGATGGCGATGATCGGCCAGAAGATTGGCCGCAACGTCATCCCGGTCGTCGAGAAGATGTCCGAGCTCGATCTCGTCCTCAAGTACGCTGAGAAACTCGGCGTCCGTCCGCAGATCGGCATGCGAGTCAAACTGGCCACGCGCGGGTCGGGACGCTGGCAGTCCTCCGGTGGCTACCGCTCCAAGTTTGGCCTGACCGTCAGCGAAGTTCTTAAGTGCTACCAGAAACTCGAAACGCTCGGCATGGCCGACTGCTTCCAGCTGTTGCACTTCCACCTCGGCAGTCAGATCACCAACATCCGGCAGGTGAAGGGGGCTGTGACCGAGGCGATTCGCGTCTACGCCGACCTTGCCAAACGCGGGGCCGGGCTCAAGTACCTCGATGTCGGCGGCGGGCTGGGGATCGACTACGACGGGTCGCAGACGAACTTCGAATCGAGCATGAACTACACCTGGCAGGAATACGCCAGCGATGTCGTGTACCACATCCAAACCGTGTGCGATGAGGTCGGCGTCCCGCACCCGAACATCATCACCGAGAGCGGCCGCGCCATCGCCGCCTTTCACAGCGTCCTGATCTTCGGCACCCTCGGCGTCACCAACCAGGGGGACGTGACCGAGATCCCCAACGAGATCCCCGAGATCTACGAACAGCCGCTGCACGATTTATTATTCACCTACCAGGACGCCACCGCCCGCAACGTGCTGGAGACCTACCACGATGCGATCCAGGCCCTCGACACAGCCACCACGCTATTCAGTGCCGGATATCTGCCGCTCGACCAGCGGGTGATCGCCGAGAACCTGTTCTTCGCCATCATTCACAAGATCCGCAAGCTGGTCCAGGCCCTCGATTATGTCCCCGAGGAATTAGAGGGCCTCGACCGCACCCTCTCCGACACCTACTACGGAAACTTCTCCGTCTTCCAATCGGTTCCCGATAGCTGGGCCATTAAACAACTCTTCCCGGTGATGCCGATTCATCGGCTCAACGAGCAACCGACGCGGCACGCAGTGATTAGCGATGTCTCGTGCGACTCAGACGGCAAGATCGACGCCTTCATCGACCAGCGCGATGTCAAGAAGACGCTGCTGCTGCACCCGTATAATGGGCATCACTATTACATCGGCGTGTTTTTAATCGGCGCGTACCAGGAAATCCTCGGCGACCTGCATAACCTCTTCGGCGACACGAACGCCGTGCATGTCGACTTGAGTCCCACCGGCGAGGTGGAACTCAACCAGATCCTCAAGGGCGAAACCGTCAGCGAGGTCCTCGACTACGTCCAGTTCAAAGGCCGCGACCTGATGGACCTGCTGCAAGTCTCGATCCAAGCCGCCGTCCAAGAACGCCGCATCACCCCCACCGACGCCAGCCGGTTCGTGAAGTTCTACGAAGACGGCCTGAACGGGTACACGTACCTCGAAGAACCGGACGGGGAGTAGATCGTAGGCGATGTCGCTCCGCGAATCGCTTCCATCCGAGGGAAAGCCCAAGTGGGAACTCTTGGACTAGGAGATTGACTCCATGACTTCGTATGATGACTCTCTCGCACGTCGTCAGAGGAGTAGCAGCCATGGTGATTACACTTGAACCTGATCTTGAGGCCACTCTCAATGACCTGGCCTCTCAGCAGGGTGTGGCCCCCGAGGTCTTGGCCGTGAATGCCCTGCGCGAGCGGTTTCGCGCTCCTCCCCCGCAGTTCCAACCGCAGGATGAATGGGAACGTGGTCTACTCAATGCGGCGAGAGACTGGGGGGTGTCCTTTTCGGATTCAGCCTTGAGCAGCGAAGGGGTGTACGACTGATGGCGGTCCTGATTGATACGAGCATCTTGGTGCGGTTGGCAAACACCGCTGACATGCAGCACGCTGTCGCCGCCAGGGCTGTCGTGGAATTGCACCGGCGTGGTGAAATACTGCATCTCACGCCGCAAGTTCTCATCGAGTTCCGCAATGTGGCCACCCGCCCAAAAGCGGAAAATGGGGCCGGGTTGACCATCGGGGACGCGGAAGCGCACTCCACGGCGTTCGAAGCGAGATTCCCCCTGCTGGTGGAAACTCCCGAGATCTACCCCGCCTGGAAGACTCTCGTCGGGACATTGGGTGTCATTGGCAAGCAAGTCCATGACGCCCGCCTGGTGGCCGTCTGCCACGTGCATGCGGTCTCCCATGTGCTGACGTTCAACGTCTCACATTTCGTTCGCCTCACAGCCTCTGGGCCGCCGATCGTCGTGATCGATCCTTCGACAGTCTGACAGACAGGGCCGAGCCGCTGGCCACGCGCTGCCATGTCCCTGATCTCCGAACAGTGTCCGCTCGGAGAACGCCGATCCGCGTCGCTCGACTTCGGAGATACGAAGACGGCCTCAACGGCTACACCTACCTCGAAGAACCGGATGGGGAGTAGCGAGTTGCTGGTCCGCCACTCAATCTTCGCGCACCACTACTCATTGTTCCGCATCCATTCCGGTGCGTTGGATTGAACTCCAAACACTTCGTCATGATCTTCCACCTGCACCCGGGCAGTCGGCACCTTTTTCAATTTGAGTTGCCGACTGGGGAGCTTCTTCGGGGGAGTGTAAACCGGCTCTTCTGCATCTTCGTAGGAGGACTGCAAGACCCGTGGTTCTGTCTGGGGTTGCCCGATCCGGGATCGGACTCGTTTCTCTCGGTCTGACGAGATCTTTTGCAGGTTCGCTTCGAGAACCTGCTTGCGACGAATCTCGATTTGTTCCATGCGAGCTTGCATGTCCTCAAGTTCTGCACATTTCTGAGCGTAACTCTCTTCGATCTCCAACTGGCGCTCTGCGGCTGCCGCCTCAGCAGCTTCCAGTGCTTCGAAATCAATGGCCTGGGACTTTGGAGTTGGACGAGAGGCGACACGGGCCACCGGATGCCGCGTCTTTCGAGGTGGCTCGTAGCTGACATCTTCCGAAAGTTCTTCCTGATCCTCGGAAGACACCTTTGGCTGTTCCGCCGCCTTTTGCTTCGCCAGTTGGAGCAAGAGCCCTTGGAGCTGTTGAACTTGCATACTAAGCTGGCGGACCTCTTCCGATTGCTCACGCAGTGATCGGGCATCCACGCAACCAGCGGGAGCGGCGGCGGCTGGTTCAGCGGGGGCCGTAGCGGGGGCCGCATCCGCTGGCTTCTGGGGAGCTGCGGAACTCGCAGCTGCCCGTTGCTGAAAACCGGCACCAAGCAGAGGACCGTAGATTGCTGGAGCCCCGGTGGCCATGGGGGCGGTCCCTTCATCGAGTCTCATCTGGGCTTCGCGGCGTCCACGCCCCATGCCTCGAATCCGAAATTCGGGGAGTCCGAAGGACATCTTGGGAAGAGACAGCTCAATACTCGGCAACGAATAGGAATTGCGAGCGCCTTCGACTTCTCCACTCGGCGTCGGAGCAGCAAACATCGCCGGACCGCGAGAGACAGCTGTCCCCGCACGGCTGGCCTCTTCCTCTTCCGCAGGGGCCGCTGCCGCCGGTGCGGCAGCTGCGGCTTTCGATGTGCCCGGCAGGCACTGATCGTCCACACACGGGAATTCATTCGCCCATGTGGAAGTGGCGAAGCCGATCAGGCAAGTCGCAGCTGTCAAGCCAAAACGATGATGAGTCCGAACCATCTCAACGCCCCTTCCGTGGGATTTCCCTGCCTCTTCAGTTCGAACCACAAGGTGTCGAATCTTGAGCGGAAAACTCTCTCACACGCCCATGTGCCTCTCGAATCTGCGACTCGCCATACCCAGATTACGGGATCTTCTTGTCGTGAATATCTTTGACCACATTGGTCAGGTTGACCACGATCTCCTTCAGCTGTGCGACATCGGACTGCAACTGCTTGATGTCACCGCAGGGGTCGTTGCAGGTTGTGTTGGCAGTAGCGGCTGCAGTTGCGGGAGCAGCCGCTGCCGCGTTGGCTTTCACCATAGCGGCCAAGGCGGTGACGAGGGCGGCGGAATTGTCGGTGGAGGCGGATTGGAAATTGACCGGAATGGCGGCGGCGGTGGAGAACATGATCGGGGAGGACATCGCCACCGAAGCCCCGACGGGAGGTGCTTCACCCATGAACCCGCCTGCATTCTTCTTGATCGTGTCACGTCGGGTGATATGCCGACTCAGGTCGATGTGAATCCAGTGGGACTTCTTGGCGGGCGGGCAACAGTTCTGGCAGCCGCCGCAGGCCGGAGCCGACTGATGCATCCCGCAACTGCCACCGCAACTGCCCGGAGCGGCACAGGAAGGCATCATGCAGCAGTCCATCGGGACTGCACAACTTGGGGCGACGCACGACGGAGCCGCGCAGGAGCAATTTTGAGCGAACAGAGCGCTCCCTGAGAGGGTGTGCGCCGCAACGAGGGCGACAAAGACCTGGACCGCACGGAACATGGCAAAACTCCGTCATGGGGGGGGGGAACCGTGCCTGAAGTATCGGACGCGGTCCAGCCCGACCTTGGAGCGAACGTGGGCGTCCCCACCAAAAAAAACAGGCCACATCACTGTGGCCTGCATAACCGGAACACGGAAGCTCCTAGTCCGCCGCAGCCGAACTTTCGCATCATGAGAGCGTCAGTTTGGCGGTTTTGACTTTGGATTTCCAACGGGTGTGGCGGTGGGGTGGGTGGAAGGT
>JAYTFV010000708.1:0-4056 GCA_043734065.1 Planctomycetota bacterium | reverse complement strand
GAGGGGTGAGGGGTGAGGGGTGAGCACTGCTCAACCTTCATCGTTAATCCTTTGTTGTTCATCTGGACGATAGAGGCTTTCACGCAGTCGGCTCAACATTCTTGAAATCCGTTCACCGAGAGCATTGAGGTCTCGATAAACCACCAAGGTCACGTAGTTGCGTCGGCGACAAATCTCCAGTTGTAATACACATTCCATCAGCGATCCATTCGAAATCCCAATGAACCGTTGAAACTCCTTATTGGAACACCGGCCACTCCCTTCCGCGATGTTGGACGAAATCGAGACGGAGGCCCGTTGTAACTGACTGGTGAGACCGTACAACCCGTGAGCAGGGAAATCATCTGTGGCCTGGTAAACCAAGTCTGCAAATCCGATCGACAATGGCCACACTTCGAGTTTTTGGAAGTTGAACATGGCTGGCCCCTTTTTCGAACTGTTGATGATTGAACAACGCGAGGCACAGGATCGCGATTCTTTCCCTCAACCCTCAACCCTCAACAATCCCTCCCCCCTACTGCATCGTACAGTAGTCAATCAACCGGGCAATCTCCGCCCGTAAATCCTCGCGCGAGACGATCATGTCGACGAATCCGTGCTCCAGCAGAAACTCGCTGGTCTGGAATCCTTCGGGGAGGTTCTGCTTCACGGTGGCCTTCACCACGCGCGGCCCCGCGAAGCCGATCATCGCCTTCGGCTCGGCGATGATGATGTCACCCAGTGACGCGAAGCTGGCAGCCACACCGCCCATCGTCGGGTTGGTGAGGACGGAAATGAAGAAGCCGCCCGCGTCGTGATACCGTCCCAGAGCAGCGGAGACCTTGCCCATCTGCATCAGCGAAAAAATCCCCTCGTGCATGCGAGCTCCGCCTCCCGATCCGCTGACGATCACGAGGGGCAACTGCAACCGCGTCGCCTCTTCCACCGCCCGCGTCAGCTTCTCGCCGACCACCGATCCCATGCTGCCCATGATGAAGGCCGAATCGGTCAGGGCGAACACCAGCGGTCGACCCCGCATATGCCCGCGTCCGACGAGGCACGCATCCCGCAGACCGGTCCGCTTCTGCTCTTCCAGCAGCCGCACCTTGTACGATTTCTTGTCCGTGAACCCCAGCGGGTCGACCGAGGTCATCTCCGCGAACCACTCGTCGAAGCTATCTTCGTCGAGCAGTTGTTGAATGCGGTTCTGGCCGGAGACGTAGAAGTGGTGCCCGCACTCGGGGCACAGGCCGAGGTTCTGGTCGACCTGCTTGCCGAAAACAGTCGCGTTGCAACTTTCGCACTTGACCCACAAGCCGTCCGGCACGGGACGCTTGGGTCGCAAGGGAGAAGTGGCAGCTTCGTCGTTCACGGGGGGTGCCGTTGGCATAGGGCGGAACTCCTGTCAGCGTACCAAACGTGGGATCGGCTTCCAGCCTGTCAGAACTGCGAAAGGCATGACAGGCTGGAAGCCTATCCCACGGGTCAGTCCAGTCTGACCGTTCAGTATCCGCTACATAATGGCTGGAATCTCGCCGAAGGGCAACCCCCGCCCGGCGTGTCTGGCATTTCGGTGACTACGGTGAACAGTGAGTCTTATTATCCCTCATCGGAATAGTTCAGATCGGAATTGCACAGCGCGCACCAATCAAGCTACACTGATGAGTGGGGCTGTGCCGATGAGAATTGGTGCCGTTGCCGATTCCCCCGTGCCTGAGTGACCTCCCTCGCGGAATCTGAAGATGCTGACCATTCTGGGCAAACGCCACACGTCTTCCAGCGGTTTCTGTGACGGGATCTCTCGTCGTGGGTTTCTGACGGTGGGTGGGTTCGCCCTGGGTGGATTGGGGCTTTCGTCAGTGTTGCAGGCTGAGCCGACGAGTCGATCACACAAGGCGATTATCAACGTCTACCTGCCGGGTGGGCCGTCTCACATGGATATGTGGGACTTGAAGCCGGACGCCCCGCGCGAGGTGCGCGGCGAGTTCAACCCGATTCAGACCAACGTCCCCGGCATCGAGATTTGCGAACTGTTCCCGAAGATCGCCCAGATGATGGACAAGTTCGTGCTGGTGCGCGGGCTGTCCGATTCCGATGGCGGACATGATGCCTACCAGTGCATGACCGGTCGCAAGAAGGGCGACCGCCAACCGCCGGGCGGGTGGCCGTCGGCCGGGGCGTGGGTCTCGCAACAACTCGGACCGGTCAGTCCGGCGATCCCTCCGCACATCGGACTGATGTACCCGGTCGGGCCGTGGGGACAGCCCGGCAACGGCGGTTTCGTCGGCGTCTCGCATGCTCCGTTCAACGTCCTCGGTCGCACGGCGCGCAGCTCCAATGAGGGAATGGTCCTGCAAGGGGTCACGCTGGAACATTTGCAAGATCGAGTCAAGCTGCGCGGGGCGCTCGATTCACTCAAGAAGGGTTTGGACACGCACGGGACGATGGAGGGGGTGGATGTGTCGGTGCAGAAGGCGATGGGGATCCTGACCAGTTCGAAGCTGGCCGATGCCCTCGACCTGTCGAAGGAAGACCCGCAGGTGGTGGCCCGCTACGGCAAGAGCGACGAGATGTTCCAGCGCGATGGCGCTCCGCAGATGGTCGAGAACTTCTGCGTGGCCCGCCGCCTCGTGGAGGCCGGAGCGCGGTTCGTCTCGATGAACTACAGCCGCTGGGACTGGCACGGTGGCGACGGGATGAACTTCATCAAGTCTCGGGAGGAGTTCCCGAAGCTCGATCAGGCCCTGGCGACGCTGGTCACCGACCTGCACGAGCGCGGCCTCGACCGTGATGTCTCGGTCGTCATGTGGGGCGAGTTCGGTCGCACCCCGCGCATCAACAACATGAACAGCCGCGACCACTGGCCGCAAGCAAACTGTGCCGTGATGGCCGGCGGCGGAATGCGCACCGGCCAAGTCGTGGGCCGCACCAATCGCAACGGTGAACACCCGATCGACCGCCCGGTCAAGTTCCAGGAGGTCTTTGCGACCCTGTATAAGAACGCCGGCATTGATGTCGAAAACGTCCGCGTCTTCGATCAGGCCGGGACGCCGCAGTATCTCGTCGAGCAGGATGCCAAGCCGATGCGCGAGTTGGTGTAAAGGATAGGCCGTAGCTGCGTTCGCCAGAACGCGGGCAGCGGGGTAGCACCGTTGGGTGGCACCGGTTGGCTCGCTTTGGAGCCTACCGGTGTGCCAGCGGCAGAAGAGACCGCTCGGAGGGGGCATTCCATACGGAATCATTCTCTGGATCAGTCATTCAGCACTGGGTGGCATCGGAGCATGATGCAAACCGCCACACGGCGAGGCAACCTCTTCCGGCTACCGCCGCCCCGGTAGAGTCCAAAGCGACCCAATCGGTGCCACCCCGCGTCAATACTTTGGACGTTCCTTCAACTTGATCTTCAGTGAGATTTCCTTCGGACCAATCGGCTTAATCCGTGTCGGAACCTTGTCGTCATATCGCAACCACAGCGAGAGTTGTTGGCGAATCACATACTCTCCTTCGAGCGAGAGATCGTAGATTCGCGACACGTCGACTTCCGATTCCTGCGTATACTTCGGTGGGATTCCGCCACCCTGAACATCTGCCCTTTCGGTATTGTACACTTTTTCTCCGTAGCGTGTCAGCGGGACGGGCTTGCCGTCTTGCAAGCATTCCAAGAACTCGTATTCTCTCGCAGGGGCGAACCTGTGCGAAAGCGATTGCGCTCGCTTGTTTTGGATTTTTAACTTCGCATAGATTCGATCTCCGACGTACAGAGGCGTCTCGGGCCATTCGAGTGTGGCCGCCACGTCGTCCAGACTTTCGGTCGCTTTCTTCGAATCGACTTCCGGCTTCCCCTTCTTGGGCTCGTCTCCGATGGTGACGATTCCCAACAGGAGGAGGCAGGTCAAAATCGACGCCATTGTTCTCAATGTCACTGGATCGCTCATGGTTCTTGCGTTCATGGTCACCTCGCCACCCTGCGGAACTTATCTAGTCCGCCGCAGCCGAACTTTCACATCATGAGAGCGTCAGTTTGGCGGTTTTGACTTTGGATTTCCAACGGGTGTGGCGGTGGGGTGGGTGGAAGGT
>JAYTFV010000707.1:0-7827 GCA_043734065.1 Planctomycetota bacterium | reverse complement strand
GAACCGGCGGCGAGCGCCGTGCCGCTCACGGGTATGTACACGGGCACGTGAGTAATTTGTCCCTCGGAGGAGACATTGATGGCCACCTATGAATTCTCTCGCTGGGATGGAACCGAGCAGTTCATCCCGCAATCGGCGGATGAGTTGTTCGATGAGTTCTCGAAGTACCTGATGCAGTACGGCGAGGAGATACTGCCCAATCTGGAGCGGTGGGAGGAGGAGCATCCCGACATCGTGGCGATGCTGGTCAAGCGCGGACTGGTCGAACGCGACAAAGACGGGCGGTACTCGGTCACTCCCAAGGGGCTGCGACGGGTCGAGAACAAGGCCCTCGAACACCTGCTCCAGAACACGCGTCGCGATCAGGTTGGGCGGCACGACACTGACGAGCGCGGGCCGGGGCAGGTGAATCTCGAAGAGACCCGGCCCTACCATTTCGGCGACCCGGTGTCGAACCTCAACATGCACGAGACGCTGCGGAATGCCTTGCAGCGGCAGGGGGCGCGGACGCCGATCGAGATGATCGAAGACGATCTCGTGGTGCAAGAGATGGACTACCAGTCGAACTGTGCGACGGTGGTGCTGCTCGACATGTCGGGCAGCATGACGCGCGGGGGAAAGTACGGAGCCGCGAAGGGCGTCGCGATGGCGATGCAGGCCCTCGTCCGCACCCGCTATCAGGGGGACTTTCTGCAGGTCGTCGGGTTCTACTCGTACGCCTCGCCGCTCACCGAGCGGCAATTGTTGTACTCAGCCCCCAAAGAGGTGAGCATCTTTGATTCGCGTGTGCGGATGCGGATCGACCTCGACCATCCCCCCGCCTTCGTGCCCGAACACTTCACGAACATCCATGCCGGGTTGCAGTTCGCTCGGCGGCTGCTCGGCAAGCAGTCGGCCCAGAACCGCCAGATCCTGCTCATCACCGATGGTGAGCCGACGGCACATCTCGAAGGTCGGCAATTGGTCCTGATGTATCCACCCGCTGAGAAGACAGCCGCCATCACTCTCGCCGAAGCCAAGCGCTGTGCCGACGCCGGAATTCGCGTCTCCAGCTTCGCCCTGATCGAAGACTACTTCTACCACGGGCTGGTCAACTTCGTGGAGCAACTGGCGATCGTCACGCGCGGCGTCAGCGCGACCTGCAACGCCGAAGACATGAGCCAACTGGTGCTGTCGAGTTTCACCAAGGGCCGCAAACAACGCCGGGCGCTGTAGCGTTCGTAGGATGGGCAATCCTGCCCGTCCCGGTTGTGCGTGACCTACCCGAGCGGTCCGCATGGACAGATGAGAGTCCACCGCATCCCATGTCACCCGTCCTCGACTCTCGAACGTCGCTCGGATAAGAGATAAAAAAACAACCCCACTCTGATCGTCCACTCCCTTCAGAAGCGAACCCAGTCTGCGACGTATCGAGCCACACAGATCGTCAACACATCACACACAGTGCCGACCACGGGGATCGAACCGTAGTACAACCCCACGAGCCAGGAAGCTCCGCGACCGTCACCGAGCTTGTCGAGGATCGTGGTCAACAAACTGTCATGCCCTCTAAACTGGGCCACAGCGAATGACATCGCGAAACAGAGACCCACTAGAGTTCCCACAACACCCAACCGAGGTGCTTCGATCACGACACCTGCAATCGGAGTCACCATCGCTATCGCCACCAGAAGCATGTGCAGTGTCATCTGGCTGCCTCCGGAAGTTGCCCAGATCACCGGACCTCAACGCTCGCAGGCATCGCCTGGCTTGTCATGTTCAGCACCTGGGGCTCGCGTCTGGGGAGCGAAATGTAGGTGCGCCCCGATTCTCGTTGACGGCGACGGGTTTCCGAAGCGATGCGATGCACATCGTGTCCGAATTCCGCAGAGAGCCTCTGCCGGATCGCACGAATATCATCAGTGGGCGTCGGAATCAGGGTCATCAGATTCAGCCTCTAACAACTGTTCGGGTGTGCAAATCACAGGGGGTTCAAAGCCACAGTCGCGACAGACAGCAGCAATCCTGTTTTGCAAGATGGGGTTCAAGATGTGCTTGAAGTTCCAAGTGACGATATATTGTACCCCGTGGACAGCGGCAATTGCGATATGAAAGGCGTCGCGAGGCTGGGATCGTGGCACAGCCTGATGGGCGACCAGCGCGTCGGCGAGATTCTCGACCTCGGCAGACATATCCAGCAGGTCGAGACCCTCAAGTTCAGCCAATCGTTCTGCTGCTGCTGTCGGATCGCCCGCACTGCACTCTTCGATCACGAGTTCGGAGACCAACAGCCGGTATTTTACGGCGGCAGTGATCCACCATGTTCGCGTTGCCGTTTGCCGAGCCGCGATGAGCGGATGCGGGTGCATTCGACCGGCGAGGCTCCCGATGACCGTGGTTTCGACGTAAACAGTGTCCATTCTTGGAGTCTCTCTCGGTCAATTGGGATTCGGCTACCGAAAAATGGCAGAACTTCTCTTCAACTTCTCGGTTTCGGATGTCCCTGTCAACTCAGAGACATCAGGCACACACGACATTCAAATCGCACTGCATTCGCCCAGACGGGACTGTCGGCTCGTCAGTATCTATAGTGCAGCCTTCGTCCGCGCGAGTAGGCGGGTGGCAGACTGAACCGACCTCTTTGCTTTGCACCATGGCCTCCACGTTTCAGGAACTCACCCCGCAGAACTTCTCGTACAACAGTCCGCTGGGTTGGTGTCCGGCGTGTCAGGGCTTGGGCGTTGAGCGGGGGACGGACCAGTCGGCGATCATCTCGAACCCGAACCTGTCGCTGTGGGAACGGGCGGTCAACTTTTGGCCCGACCCGCGCACGAACCCGCTCTTTGCCCGCATGCTTTCGGCACTGACGACCGAAGTCGGGATCGATCCGCACAAGCCTTGGTATCAACTCGCCCCGTTGCAGCAGCGCGCAGTGCTGTACGGACTGGAGCGAGAGATCGCTGTCCCTCCGGAAGCGAACCAGCCGGGGTTCAAGTTCCTCTACAAGGGGATCTATCCCACGATCGAAGAGGCGACTCGCGTCAGCTACACGCACCGGACACTGTTTCAAGACCTGGTCGGCGAACGGCCCTGCTCGGTCTGCAACGGCGACCGCGTGCGCGAAGACGCAGCTGCCGTGCGGCTCGACGACAAGACGCTGCCGCAGTTGTGCAAGCTCCCGCTGACGGAGGCACTGGAGTTCCTGAAGGCGATCAAGCTCAGCAAGGAGCAGAAGAAGTACGCGGGCGATCTGCTTTCCGAGGCGATTCACCGACTGGAGTTCCTGGTCGAGGTAGGGCTGCACTATCTGTCGCTCGATCGGTCGATGCCGACGCTTTCGGGTGGGGAGAGTCAGCGGATTCGGCTGGCCGGGCAGATCGGTCGGGCGTTGACTGGGGTGCTGTATGTCCTGGATGAGCCGACAATCGGGTTGCATCCGCGAGATAATGGCCGACTGATTGGAGCGTTGCATCGGCTGCGAGATCTTGGCAACACGGTCATTCTGGTCGAGCACGACCGCGAGGTTCTCGAAGCTGCCGACCGCTTGTATGACTTCGGTCCCGGTTCTGGTCGGCATGGGGGGCAGATTACTGCCGAGGGGACGCCGGCAGAGATCGAAGCCAACCCGGAAGGGTCGCTGACCGGGGCGTATTTGAGCGGGGCGAAGTCGATCCCGATTCCCAGCGTGCGGCGACTGGTCCGACGTGAAGCTGTGAGCGGCAAGGCGCTAGCCGCCGGTTCTGGGAGACACGCGGAACCGGCGGCTAGCGCCTTGCCGCTCTCAGACATTCGCGAGTTCTACGATGCCCCGCCCGGCGGAGCGTGGATTGAACTGACCGGGGCGCGGCAGAACAACCTGCGTCGGGGCGAGTTGCACATCCCTCTCGGGGCGTTCACGTGCGTCACGGGTCTGTCGGGGTCGGGGAAGAGTTCGCTGGTGATGGAGACGCTGGCCCGCGCGGTGTCGCGGAAGCTGACTCGCTCCGGCGAGGCTCCCGGGCCGTTCGATGAGCTGCGTGGAACTGAGAAACTCAACAAGGTCATCCTCGTTGACCAGTCGCCGCTGGGGTCGACCCCGGCGTCCAATCCGGCCACGTACACCGGCGTGTGGGAACCGATCCGCGACCTGTTCACCCGCATCCCCGAGGCCAAGATTCGCGGCTACAAGCCCGCCCGGTTCAGCTTCAACCGTCCTGGCGGACGCTGCGACGATTGCGAGGGGATGGGGCAGAAGAAGATCGAGATGCACTTCTTGCCCGATGTGTGGGTCGAGTGTACCACTTGTCGCGGGAAACGTTTTAATAAAGAGACGCTGGCGGTCACTTATAAAGATCACTCAATCGCCGATGTGCTGAACTTGTCCATTGGACAGGCCCTGGAACTGTTCGGCAACATCCCCAAGATCCGCGCCCCGCTGGCGACGCTGGCGGCGATTGGACTCGACTATCTGACGCTCGGTCAATCCGCAGCCACCCTCAGCGGCGGCGAGGCCCAGCGAGTCAAACTGGCTGCGGAACTGGCGCGGCCCAACAACGGGCAGACGCTGTATATCCTCGATGAGCCGACAACCGGGTTGCACTTCGATGACATATTAAAGTTGATGAAAGTTCTCATGAGCCTCGTCGAGCAGGGGAACACGGTCGTTGTCATCGAGCACAATCTCGATGTGATTAAAACCGCCGACTGGGTGATCGATCTGGGGCCCGAGGCCGGAGTCGATGGCGGCTGGATCGTCGCCGAGGGGACACCGGAAGATGTGGTCCAGCAAGCGGCGGTGTACCGTGGAATAGGCATTCAGCCTGTCAAAGCCACCAAGAAACGACAGGCTGGAAGCCTATCCCACGATCCTGCCGAGGCCTGGGCCATCGCCCGCCGCGAGCAGTACCTCTCCCAAACCAAACGCCCCGTGCCGATTCGCTCGTGGACCGGCGAACTCCTGGCTCCGATCCTGGCGAATGAAGCCCGTGGCGCGATCGAAATCTTCCGGGCCGAGGAAGCTGCAAAGAAGCAGACCGGCGACATCGAACTCCGCCACGTCGGGAAAGACACCTCGACTCCGTGGAAGACCGATGGCCGAGCGTGGCATGTGCGCGACCGCATCTCTCACACGGGTCAGCGCTGCCGCTGGGAAGGCCAGGCCCTCGAACTCGTCATCGACGCCCTCGCCAAACGACCCCAACTCGCCCCGGTCAACTGGAATCACCGCAGCGTCGTCGAAGTCATGTCGGCGGAGAAAGCGGGTGGCTGGTTCCTGCATGCCCAGACCGGGGATGAGTGGTTGCTGACGCTCAAGTTCCGCGTCAAGAAGGGGACGTTCGACGAGGCCACCTTGCAGAAGCAACTCCCGCTGAAGCCGCTCGACCAACTCGACGAACTCCCCGTCTACGGACGCGGCGACCGCGTGAAGGTCAAGAACCTCAAGGGGCCCTTTCAAGAGATCACAATCACCGTCCACTGGACCCGCGAGATCGACACCCCGCAGTTCCAGAAGTTCCTCACCGCCGCCGTCGACAGCTACGGCAAACAAGCCACAGCTGCGGCCTTGGTGATCGGCGACCTCTCCCCGTGGAAGGTGCTGGGCCGCAAGTGGCACCTGTCGCGGAAGGGGTTTCCGAGTGCGAAACGCGTCGACTGGGAGGCCGAGACTCTTGACCAGTTGTTTACTCTAATCGAAGGCATCGCCACCGGCAGCACCGTCGAGTGGGGCGGGAAGCAGACGGTGACGTGGACCCGCGACGGCGAGGAGAAACCCGCGATCGAGGTGAACACCAAACGCCGCACCTCGATCGATGTCGAACTCTACGGCCCCGCCGGACGGTTCGGCCTCGGCCACATCTCGACCCTCGGCGAGACCCGCGAAGTCGACACCGCCCGTGATGGGCGACAGGTCGTACGGCTGAGCCTGATCACATCCGATCAGGTGAGCGATGCAGCCCTCAAGAAGTTTCTCAAAGAGATGTGGAAACCATAACCCCCGAGCCGGAAGCGTCAATGACCTGAATGTTTCTGGCAGTGAAGTCGACGAGTCAAGCTTGTATCGAGCGACAGCCCCCCGTGCCACTGCCAATGTGGCAGGCCACCCTTTTGTCGCCTTTGACGAATCGAGATCCACGTTCGTAGTTGTACGACGCCAGTGAACACATCAATAGCGAATAGTCTTCATCGGCATTGAGTCATGCGGTTTTTCGGGGCGTTTGGCATAACGAATGCTGGTCTCTGCAATGTCCGCATGCATCGTGCGGTTTAGGGGAGTAACGCATGACGAACGCTGCAACAGTTGAAGCTGCAGCTAAAAGCCCATTGGTTGCTGCGCAAAAGATTGTCGAAGAGTTGAAAGGGATGGGTCCAGAGCAGCAATCTCTTGCGTTGAAGTTTGCGAGTGAGACATTAGGAATCCAGCCATCGGTACAAAATGTGATGACAGCTCCAGTGACAGCTCACCCACATCCACAGACGACGGCAGTAGTCGGGACGAGCCATTCTGCGGACATCAAATCATTCACAACGGCGAAGGCACCACAGAGCGATCAGCAGTTCACGGCAGTTGTCGCTTATTTCTATCAGTTCGAGGCCAAGTCAAGTGAACGCAAGGATGAGATCGACGCCGCGACGATGAAGGAGGCCGCTCGGCTTGCTGGCAGACCGCAAGTCGCAAACTGGGGGCAGACACTTGCCAATGCCAAGAACGCTGGCTATCTGAACCCTGCGGGAGTCGGAAAATTCACGTTGAGTCCAGTAGGTGAGAATCTCGTTGCCATAACCCTTCCAGGGAAAGTCTGGGGCGGCAAAGCCAACAGTGGCAGCAGCGGGAAGAAACCCGCCAAGACAAAGGCGACAACGAAGAAGACCGCCAAGAAGAGTGGCTGATGCGTGACTCTTAGAGTCGGAAAGGGGTTCACGCTGATGACCACTGTTCACGAGGCCATAGAAGCATCGATCACTGAGGCCACGAAAGCGCGATTGCGAGTGTCCAAGATCAAGGCGAATCGAGTTGGCGGTGTTGATGACATTGCCATGCTGAAAGCCACCTCGCAAACGTGGTTTCACACCCACAGGCCTGTGATTGTGAACGGCGCTCCGAATGCAGACCTCTCAACGGTAGATATCAACTACACGAACGTACTCAACGCGACCGACAAGAGGGCTGCGAAGGCGACGTACATGGCCTCTCTCAAAGACGCGAAAGCGGCTTTGGTCGTGCTGCGTGGAGCGACGCTCGTCGCGCCCGCTCCAGTGGCAACCGCCAACACCGACGACCTATCGCCGGACTTTTCCCCCTTGGCTGGGAACCAAGAGATGCGGGACATTCTTACTCGCCGGTGGCACGAGTGCGCCAAATGCGTGAAGGCTGACGCGCACCTCGCGGCCATTGTCATGATGGGTGGCCTGCTTGAAGCCCTGTTCGTTGCGAGAGCCAACAAGATGGAAGACAAGACGCCTCTCACATCCGCCACGAACGCTCCGAAGGACAAGGCAACGAACAAGACAACGAACTATCAAGATTGGATGCTGGATTCGTACATCAAGGTTGGCCGCGAGTTGAATTGGATCACGGAATCAGCCAAGGACGTAGCCGATAAGTTGAAGGAGTACAGGAATTTTGTTCATCCGGCCAAGGAACTGCGATACGGCGTGACGCTCGGTTTCAATGATTCTTCAATGTTCTGGCAGGTGACGAAGGCATTGGCTCGGCAGTTACTTCTCAGTGCTGGGTAGCATCGCTTGGGCCGCTTTGGGCCTACCGGTGTGCTAGTCCGCCGCAGCCGAACTTTCACATCATGAGAGCGTCAGTTTGGCGGTTTTGACTTTGGATTTCCAACGGGTGTGGCGGTGGGGTGGGTGGAAGGT
>JAYTFV010000706.1:0-5418 GCA_043734065.1 Planctomycetota bacterium | reverse complement strand
GCTTCGCCGATTTTGCAGCTCTCGCCGATGTCGACGCCAACGTGCTGGCAGAGAACGTCGCCAAGGTGGAGAAGAGCCAGGGCAAGAAGCCCGATGGCTACAAGGACTACCGCAAGATCCTGGATCGGAAGGATATCGATGCGGTGATGATTGCCACGCCCGACCACTGGCACACGAAGATTGCCGTCGAAGCGATGCTGGCGGGCAAGGATGTCTACTGTGAGAAGCCGCTCACGTTGACGATCGACGAAGGCAAGCTGATCGAGAAGATCGTCACGCAGACCGGTCGCGTTTTTCAGGTCGGCACGATGCAGCGAACCGAGATTGACCAGCGTTTCCTGACGGCGATCGCTCTCATTCGAGACGGTCGCATCGGGACGGTGAAGAAGGTGACTTGCAGCATCGACCGCATGGAGTCGTCCCCGGTGATTCCAGAGGTGGCTGCTCCCGAACAGATCGACTGGGACTTCTGGCTCGGACCAGCTCCCAAGGTTCCGTATCGGGCCCTGGCCGAGATGCGCCAAGGTTACGGCGGCGGCGTGCCGCTCTACAGTAACTGCCACTATTCGTTCCGCAACTGGCACGAGTACTCCGGTGGAAAGCTCACCGACTGGGGAGCCCATCACGTCGACATCGCGTGCTGGGCACTCGGTGTGACCGAAACGGGGCCGAGCAAGGTCTCGCCCGTCGATTACAAGCTGCCGGTCGAGTACAAGGACGGCCATCCCACGGTCGCTGATCGGTACAACGCCGCGACTCAGTTCACGATTCGCGTCGATATGCCCAACAACGTGGAACTGATCATCACCAGCGAGGGGGACAACGGCATCCTGTTCGAGGGGACGGAAGGCCGGATCTTTGTCAACCGAGGCAAGCTCACGGGCAAGCCGGTTGAAGATCTGAAGGACAAACCTCTCCCAGAAGGGGCCATCGAAAAGATCTACGGTGGCCCAGTCAGTGCCAATCACACTGCGAACTTCATCGAGGGGATGAAGGCGCGGAAGCAACCGATCTCCGATGTCTGGTCGCATAACCGCATGCTCGAAATCTGTCACCTCTCGAACATCGCGATGCGCCTGGGCCGCGAACTCCAGTGGGATCCCGTCAAGCGGGAGATCATCGGTGACTCTCAGGCCAACTCGTTCCTCTCGCGTGAATACCGCAAAGGATTCGAAATCGATATGTAGCGCCAGTGGCTGCTTGAAACATGGGACGGTGGTGGTCGACTCAACGACGACTTTTTGGAGGCAGCAAGAAAGTGGCCCCAATGCCTCTGGCTCATCCATGCCCCTTCTTCTCGGACTCGCTGGGCGGCTCCGTGAGGCTTCATCCACAGCCTTCATGTGGTCCCAGGCCGCTTGGACTTCGTCCCCCGTCATGGTCCCTCGCTCCAGCAACTGCGAAACGACTCGCGAGTAGAACTCGGAGGCCCCATAAAAAACGACCTGAAAACTGCTGTGAATCCAGCGGGAAAGCAGGTTGAGCCTTGATGACTCATCGTTCCGGAGGAAGCTGGCGGCTTTCCACGCTTGAGCCCAGTCGTCAGTGAATTGTTGGACATTGGGCAAGTCACAAGGCAAGTTGCGGTGCAACAATTCGACGGCCGGGCCAGCGGCACCCAGTCATCCGGGAGGGTCAAGATTCTCCATCAGCGGTGCGGACGGCGTTCGGCGTGGGACCGGGGGGAAAGTCGTGTCGCTCATTATTCTTCCACTTCCTTGCGAAGTCGCTTCTTGGTCGCCTCGGTGAGTTCCCGCCAGTCTTTGCCGTTCTGCCCCGCTGCCATCGCCCACAAGAGGTTGAGGCTGGCCTTGGGGTGGTGCAGCTTCACGAGGCGGTAAGCGACGAGCGGGCCGAGGCGATCAAGCTCGGCAATCGTGGTGATCCCGGCCTCACGAAGCCACTGGCCGCTCTTGGGGCCGAGGTTTCGGAGGGATTCGAGGGGACGTTCAGCGGTCATTGCCTTGCCACCACAGTTTCCGAAACTTCGGCTGATTGCCTGCCCAACTCTTGCGACCGAGCAATTTGCCATCCTTCTCGCGATACGCCCGCAGGCTGAGGACATCGACATTCTTCCATGAGGACAGGGCCTCACCGTCGCTGGTCTTGAAATCCTTCGGTTCTAAGGAAATGGTTTGCGTGTCCTTGCCACCGTTGAGCTTGACGACGGCCACGAACTCTTGCGACTTGCCACGGTATGACCGGAAAAAGTTCTCCGTCAGCACGACTACCAGTACGTTCGGTTTCTCGGCGTCCACATTGAGAGTGAGCCGCTGGCTCGGCTGTCCCTGCCACTTGGGATCGGCAAGTTTGCGGGTCGAGTATTCCCAATGATGCGGATTGCCAGCCTCCAGCAGATACCAGTCCTGCCAGCCGTGCGAGAAGTCGTCAATCAGCGGGTCGGGCATGTCCGTCGCCTTCACCGTATTACGGTGAAGGTCTTTCGGGACAGCCGTGTGCAGCATGGAACTGATTGCATATTGTTCGGTCGGTCGGGCATAAGGTTCCGAATCGGTCTGCTTCAAACCATAAACCACGTTGGCGAAGGCGAAGAGAGGTTGATCGACGGCCAGGATCGGCAGCTTGGCCGTCCAGGTGGCTCCCGTATTTTTGCCATCGGCTGACCGCCAGAATCTCGCTCGTGGCTCGGGATCGACCGAATAGTAGATGTGGACCTCGGCCACTGGCTGCGACGAATCGGGCGTGACCTGCAATTCGGGAACATGGTCGTCGGTGGTCAGGACCAGCTTTGAGTCTGGCGTGTTCGGAAACGTAAACTCTGCCTTGAGGTATTGGTCGAACCAGAGCGGCCTCGTCACGGCGAACTCCGGGGTGAACCGATGGTTCATGTGCGGTGTAAAGGCGTACCGGACGTTCTGATGCGGGATCAACTCGCCGGTGCGATAAGTGTCGTCCATCATCCCGTGGAAATCATTGGTCGCCCCCAGCCACAGTAGCGGAGCATTGATATGCGGAGCATAGGACTCGAAGCCGATGGTCGCATTGAACAGCTTCACGTCACCGTTGGGCGTCTCCATCTTCACTTGTGGCAACAGCGGCCACGGTTCGGTGCGGAAGCCTGATCCACCCACCGACGGTGCAGCGGCCTTCACCCGATTGTCCGTCCCGGCCACGTAGACCGTCAGATTGCCGCCCATCGAGTGACCGTAAACGCCCAAGCGGTCGGCATCGACTTCCGGCTGCTGTTCCAGGAACGTCAGGCCACGTCTGGCCCCCAGCGTCAGCAAGTACCAGTTGTTGTTCCGGGGCGACTCGAACGGATCGAGGGACTTGTCACCGGGCTTGAGATTGAAGTAACCCGGCACGTTCTTCTGCGTTGGATCGACCGCTCCCCAATCCGTGTTAGGGTCGCCTTCGTTGGCGTTCTCCATTTCACGACCGCCCCAATTGATCGACAGGCAGGCGTAGCCACGTTTGGCATAGAATTCGACCTCGTTGAGAAAGGCCCGCTGCCCTCCACCGTGAAGATGTAGCAGGCCCGGCAACTTCTTCGCCCCCTTGGGGAAGCCGAAGAACGCCGCCATCCGAGCCGGTTTGTCCTTGAAGATGCCGATCTGAAAGGTGACATAGCGATAAACGATGCGTTCCTTCTCCCACTCTCGCACAACCTGGGCATCGAGCGGGTCTTTCCTGGGGTCGAAGTCAGCGAACAGTTCCTTGACCGTGGCTGGAGCTTTCGGCTCGTCGGCGAAGATGATGCTCGGCAGCACGCAGGTGAGGCCGATCAGCAAACTCAAGATGCACATCTTCATGAATTGTCCCCCCTCTATTTTCGGTGTTTGCAATATCCCTTGGATTCTTCGACGGGAGATTTGGTCGCCAATTCAACATCGTTGAAACTGCTGTTCTTGCCCCACCCGAAGATTCTCTCGAACAGCGGCAACAGCCGGTTGTTCTGAAGACCTTTCTGAAAATAGACTTCGTGTTCCTTCTCCTTCATCCCCATTTCGTACAGCACTTCGTCGTGTGTGGTGATCCCGATGTCGTTGAAGTACCGCATCATGATGAAATACTCGCAGACGTTTCCGCTCTCCAATCGCCCAGCGAAGTAGTACGGCATGAACCAGCCGATGACGTAACAGCTCGCCGAAATGATCCTGCCGATGACGTGATACTTGATTTCGTAGTACCGTGATGGCCGAATTGTGTGTTGCCTCATGATGGAGAGAACGGTTTCTCGATGTTGCCACTCATCCATTTCGATCTGCTTGATCGCCACTTTCTCGTCCGGGTTCTTGACCGAACCGGCGTGGCCAATGTACGCAAACGCCGCTGCTTTCTCGGCTGAGTACGCCAATTGAAGGAGCCTCACGAGTTTTGGATGCTCAATCTTGATTGACTCGTTCACCGTACAAGCTCCATCACATCCCAGTACAGGCACTCTGGGTAGCAACCAACAATGGGCAAGGCGTCGTTCACTTCGTGACGAAAGTTGCCATCGAAGGCTTCCGTGAAACAGGGTGGTTGTCGACTTGTGGGGTCGGGCAGCAGTATAGCGTCGTCGATCTCATTCACATCGGATACAACAGTTTTCACGGCCCTCATCAAGACGATCTCAAAGACCCTGCTGGCGATCTTCATGATCGGTGCTGGAATCATGCACTTCGTGAACCCAGCGTTCTTCCTCAAAATCATGCCGCCGTACCTTCCGCTCCACGAAGAGTTGGTGCTGCTGAGCGGCATCTGCGAGTTGCTGCTGGGCATTCTGCTGTTGTTCCCAGCGTATTCCCGATGGGCAGCGTGGGGAATCGTCGCCCTGCTGATCGGCGTGTTCCCGGCGAATTTGCACGTTTTCCAGCATCAGGAACTGCTTCCAGCACCACCACTCATTCACCTTCTGCGTCTTCCCCTTCAGGGAGTCTTCATCCTGTGGGCGTATTGGTACATGAGACCCGCAAAGACTGAACTGTGATCCCACGATGGCTGACACGAAACCTCAAGGCTGTTTGGCAGCAATTCTGAGCCTCATCGGCATTCGACTGACTGATCCAAATGTCAGTGAAAAACTGCCATATCGACAACGAGACGACTTTCTCTCAGCTGCCGAGCTGTCGTTCTACCGGGTGCTGGCAATGGGCCTCAATGGTTCATTCATCATCTGCCCGAAAGTGAATCTCGCCGACATCTTCTTTGTTGCTCGACCTCACGAGAAACAGTCGTACCGAAACAAGATTGATCGAAAGCATGTCGACTTCCTGCTCTGCGATCCGTCGACCCTGAAACCCATTGTTGGTGTCGAACTGGATGATGCGAGTCATTCTCGACCCGACCGCCAAGATCGTGACCACTTCGTCGATCAGGTCTTCGAGGCAGCTGGGTTGCCGTTGCTGCATGTCCGAGCGGCGTCAGGATACAACCCTCAGCAACTTGCACATCTGGTTCATGAAGCTGTTGCAG
>JAYTFV010000705.1:0-3383 GCA_043734065.1 Planctomycetota bacterium | reverse complement strand
ACGCGAAGTCTTCGAAGCGGAGCGGTTGTCGCGAAAGACTTCGCGTCGCGGCCAAAAGATTTCCGAAGTCTGTTCGCTCGTTCTCACATCACCATCACGATTCCATCGAGAGCAAGAATGCGTAAGTAGATCGCAATGACATGCACAGCCGATTCGACCTCCGGCTCGACCGTCACGCTCGTGTGCTTTCCACCGGTTGTGGTCCGTGTCGAGAACGCGGGCTCGGCGTCCTCGCTCAACTCCAGTTTGACGGCGGCGAGGACTCGCCCGGTAAAGCAATCCGTCGACAGACCGATGGCTTTGAAGGCATACACGCAGGGGAACTGGTGCGTGGCCTCCAGCAGTTCAACCGAGGGAAGATGTCCGGCCATCAGGCGACTCGCGGGGACGGTGGGTGAATTGCGGGTGAAGAGAAGAATCGGCGAACCGGGCACCCCAGACGACAATCGCTGTTCCCCCTTCATCGCCTCTCTCAGTATAGTCCCCCGTCTACGGATTGGTGAAGTTTCGCCCGAGGAGCCAGCCCCCTGTGCTGTCCCCTCCGGCTGACCGCTGACAGCTCTCCCGAAGGGAACCCGGCATGCAGGTGGCGTACTTTGAGGATTCGCGGGCCGACCAGTTTCGCCCGTTGGCGTGGTTGCGACCAGTGTTCGAACTGGTGAGTGGACACTCGGGCCTTCGCGAGCGGGTGAACCGGTTTCTGGCCCCGCCGCAATGGGGCGCGTTCGTGCGCCCCTGGCTGGTCGAGGCGTATCAAGACGACCACCCGACGGCCCACCTCAATCAGCGGGAGTGGCTCCAGGCCGGTCCGACGCTGCTCCTCAACGGACGCTGGCTGCCAGACCTGGCTCAGCTGCGCGAGCTGGCATCGGGTGAAGCCGCGTGGATCAATGGGACATTGGTGGCTCTGGTACTCCATCCCGCCGATGTGGCCCGGCTTGACCTGGCGGACATTGCGGCGAGTGCCGAGCAGTTGGCCCACTCGCGTCGCGAAGTTCCCGCCAGTGGACATCTAATTCACTACCCGTGGGATCTCGTCCACCACAACGGCTCGCAACTGCAACAGGACTTCCGCACGCGGGCGCATGGTCCGTCGAAGGTCACGCTTGGATCGCAAGTGGCTCTCCTCGGCCCGGACGAAGATGTCTACATCGACCCCGCGGCCCAGATCGACCCGTTCGTCGTCGTCGACGCCCGCAACGGTCCGGTCTGGATCGAAGCCGGGGTCAGGGTCCAACCGTTCACCCGCATTGAGGGCCCCTGCTTCATCGGCCAGAACTCGCAGCTGTTCCGCGCGAACGTGAAGGCCGGGACCACGATTGGCCCGGTCTGTCGCGTCGGCGGCGAGATCGAAGAGAGCATCTTCCACGGCTATTCGAACAAGTACCACGACGGCTTCCTCGGTCACAGCTACATCGCGCCGTGGGTCAATCTGGGGGCACTGAGCACCAACAGCGACCTCAAGAATGACTACTCGGCAGTGTCGGTCCCGCTGTGGGGTGAGTCGATCAGTAGCGGCTCGACCAAGGTCGGCTGCTTCATTGCCGATCACTCGAAGACCGCCTTGTGCAGCCTGTTCAACACCGGCTCGTCGGTCGGCGTGATGAGCATGATTCTGCCCGGCGGTCGACTTTTGCCCAAGCACATCCCGTCGTTCTCGCGAATCTGGCATGGTGCGATTGAGGAGATCCCCGAGGGACTCGACCCCGGTATGCTGGTCGCGCAAACCGCGATGGGCCGCCGCGACTGCCTGTTCACTCCGGCGACTGAACGACTGCTGCGGAAGGTTTACGAACTGACCGCCGAAGAGCGCCAGCGGGCGATCGCGCGCGGGATGAAGGGGTAGGGGCCGCCGACCAAGACACGTCCGCTCCCGGATCGATAGCGAGCGGGCGGACGTAAGTCCTCCGTGCGCGAGCGACGTTCTCTCACCAAACCAGGTTCGATGAGCAGAACCGCATCGAGCAACACGTTGGACTGACATCCAACGCTCGCTGTCGATCTGCCAGCCATATCGCACCCGGCTGTTCGATCTCCCTTCCAAGCCTCGACGCATGACGCTCAATCAGGGATACAGCTATCGCCATGTCCTCGGCCCCGAGGCCACGGGGGACTCGACACTTTCGTATCTTGTGCGGCACTTTCCACATTCGAACGAAGACGAATGGCAGACCCGGATCGAGGCGGGCGAAGTGGTTCTGGATGATGAGACCGCACGGGGGCCGGAGCCGTTGCGAGCCGGAAGTGTACTCACCTGGAATCGGCCCGGCTGGGTGGAACAGGAGACGCCGCAGGACTACGGCGTGATTTTCCAGGACGAACACCTGCTTGTCGTCGATAAGCCCAGTGGACTGCCGACGATCCCCGGCGGAGGGTTTTACCGGAATACTTTATTGAGTCTGGTGCAGGCTGATTTCCCCGAGGCCCGACCGCTGCATCGCCTGGGGCGGGCCACGTCCGGCTTGGTGCTGTTCGCGTTGAATGCTCAGGCTGCGGCGACACTCAGTCAGCGCTGGCCCGATGTTCGCAAGCAGTACCAGGCTCTGGGCAGCGGGGTGGCGATGGAGGAGACGTACGACATCCGCACGCCCATCGGTCCGCAGGCCCATCCGCGTCTGGGTCACGTCCACGCCGCCAGCCCGACCGGCAAGCCCGCGCGCAGTCTCTCTCGGGTGCTTCAGCGCCGCGCGGACACCACCGTCTTCGAAGTCGACCTGCTGACCGGGCGTCCGCATCAGATTCGGATTCATCTCGCCTCGATCGGCCATCCGCTCGCGGGTGATCCGCTGTACGCAGCGGGGGGCCAGCCACGACTTGACCAGCCGGGTTTGCCGGGTGACGCGGGATACTGGCTGCATGCCAAGCGAGTGGTGCTGGAGCATCCCGCGACGGGGGAACGCCTGGATCTCGTCGCGAATCTTCCCGAGATTCTGAGTTGCGACTGAGGCCCGACGCATGAGCAGACCTCGGAGGCCACAGGTCGGAACTAGACGACCGTCACCGCACTCGACGGAGTATGAGCCGCCCCCGGTTCAGTAACCCGAAGCGTGAGAGACGGCCCCGAGCGCCAGCGAGCTGCCAACCCCAGGCCGCGTCCTCATTGGCCGAGCCCCCCATCCGCACGACTCATTTCAGAAATAGGCGCACGCAGCGGAAATTTCTGTTGGTCTGGACCGTCTCTTCGGGGTACAGAGCCATCGCTCGATGAGCCTTCTGGCTGACGCTTGACGCCTGACCTCTTTCCCCTTCGGTTGCGGCTGTGCCGCGCTGGGTTCATCTGTGGCTAAGCACCGTTCGAGAAACAAGAGTCGTCTTTCGCTCCGCGAAAGACCGGCCTTTCGCGGAGCGAAAGGCGACAATCGGACAGTTACTCCTCGAACGAT
>JAYTFV010000704.1:0-4564 GCA_043734065.1 Planctomycetota bacterium | reverse complement strand
CGGCAACGCACTGTTTCACACTGGGTGAGTTTTCAGTCGTCAGTTCTCAGTTTTCAGTAGGAAGCCAAGTCCCCAGTGTGAACAAGTGCGTTGCCGTGTGCCTGACCGCTCCCGCCTATTCACCGCCCTGCCCTCTGTTTACCATCCACCCAGTGATCGCAACTGTTGGTGTTCGTCCTCCGGTGGAATGGCTGCCTGTGCAGCTGGTGACTCTCATGACTCCCAAGGAAGTTTTGGCTCTGTGTCGACGTGCGGAAATCAAGGTGGTGGACCTGCGGTTCATGGACTTTCCGGGGACGCAAAAGCACTTCACGATCCCGGTCAAGGCCCTGACCGAAGAGAGCTTTACCGACGGCTTCACGATCAACGGTTCGTCGATTCGCGGCTGGCAGTCGATCAACGAGAGCGACATGCTGGTGATTCCCCAGCCCGAGACGGTGACGGTGGATCCCTTCCTGACCCACACGCTGGCGATGACCTGCAACATCCACGATCCGGTCACCGGCGAGAGCTATGCCAAAGACCCTCGGAATGTGGCCCTCAAGGCCGAGCGGTACATGCAGTCGACCGGGATCGCCGATGTGGCAAACTTCGGGCCAGCGGCGGAGTTCTTTGTGTTTGACAATGTGCGGTTCGACCAGAACTCGCATGAGGGTTATTACCACCTCGACAGTGGAGAGGGGGAATGGACGCGCGGGCAGGCCGGGGCCAGCGCGAGCGGGGGTTACAAGATTCGCCATCGTGAGGGGTACTTCCAGACCCCGCCGGGCGACACGCTGCAAGATCTGCGCACCGACATCATGCTCAAGCTGCAGGAGTGCGGGGTCGAGGTCAGCGGTCAGCATCACGGGTCGGCCTCGGGCGGACAGTGTGGGATTGAACTCGCGCACGGTCCACTGCTGAAGATCGCTGACGCTCTGCTCCAATACCGATACGTTGTGAAGAACGTGGCCGCTCGGCATGGGAAGTCGGCGACGTTCATGCCCAAGCCGCTGTGGAACGACCACGGGTCGGGGCTGCATCTGCATCTGTCGCTGTGGAAGGCCGCCCAGCCGCTGTTCGCGGGGAACGGGTACGGCGGGTTGAGTGATCTGGCACTGCATGCCATCGGCGGGGTGCTGCAGCATGCGAAGGCGCTGATGGCCTTCTGCTGCCCGACGACCAATAGCTACAAGCGATTGGTCCCCGGGTTCGAGGCTCCGATCAACCTGACCTACAGCTTCCGCAACCGCTCGGCGGCGATCCGCATCCCGGTGCATAATTCAAGGCCCGCGAGCAAGCGGTTCGAGTTCCGCTGCCCCGACGCATCGGCGAATCCGTACCTGGCGATGTCGGCCACGTTGATGGCGGCGATCGACGGGATTCAGCGGAGGCTCGAACCGGGCCAGCCGCTGGACAAGGACATCTACGGGTTGTCGCCGGAGGAGCTCAAGGGGTACGCGGGTGTGCCGACCTCGCTGGAGGAGTCGCTGGCCGCCTTAAAAGCGGACAACGAGTTCCTGCTGCGGGGCGATGTCTTTACGGAGGACGTGATCGATGCCTGGATCGCCTACAAGCAAACCCAGGAGGTCCAAGCCATCCGCGAACGCCCGCACCCGTGGGAGTTTGCGATGTATTATGATATCTGAGAAGCTGTTCGGTTCACGCGGCGTCTTCACAGAATCAGGTGTCACGCAGAGGCGCAGAGTACGCTGAAGAAGTGGAGGCAAGAATCTCAGCGCCTCTGCGTGAATCTTCTGATCTCTTCGCTGCTCTTTCACGAAGCGTCTCCTCGATGCCCCTGCTCCTTCCTCCCGAACTTCAGTTCCGCTGGATTCTCCCGGTCCCGCGCGTCGACCGTTTGCCGGGGGATGGGAAGCCGCTGTGGGCGTTGCCGAAGGACGCACAACTGACAATCCCTCGTCAGCTCGAAGACGAACACATTCCGGTTGTTTGGAAAGCCGCCTGGAACTCCGAGGGGCTGGCCTTTGTGATCGAAGTCACCGGTCCATCGACGTGGGCCTGCAACCCCGATCGACCGCTGGATTCGGACGGCCTCCAGCTGTGGATCGATACCCGCGATACGCAGAACGTCCACCGCGCGACGCGGTTCTGCCACTGTCTGTGCGTGTTGCCCAGTGGCGGTGGAGAGTCGGGTCGTGACCCCGTGGTGGTCCCCGTCCCGGTGCCGCGAGCGAGTCAAGACGCCAAGCTGGCCGACAGCGATGACTTCCTCGTCTACTCGGAGCATTCCAAGACCGGTTATCGCCTTGCCGTCTGGATCCCCGCCAAAACCCTCACCGGCTTCGACCCCACCGCCCAGCCCCGCATCGGGTTCTTCGCCCAGCTGCGCGACAAGGAACTCGGCACGCACCCCCTGGCTCTCACGCCCGAGTTCCCGTTTGATGGCGACCCGAGCCTGTGGCTGACGCTGGAGCTGGTGCCGTAGCTGTGTTCGCCGGAACGCGGGGGGGCGAGACAAAGATTGTGGCATCGAAGAGGGTCGCCTTTTGCTCCGCAAAAGAGCGTCCTTTTCGGAGAAAAAGGCGACCATCCTACTCAGCAACGAGAGCCGCCTTCAGCCGGTCTTCTAGTCGCTGAACGTCTTCTTGACAGAGTGTTCGCACACGGGCGTAATTCGCAACGGCTTCTCGTCCCAAGGTCGTGCGACCTTCACCAGGTTCATCCGTGAGTTTTCTGGCGATTGCAAGAGGTTCGAAATAGGCTTCCTTGGGATCGCGGTGCTGGCGGATTTCGGCCCACTTCCAGTCTTTGGGGAGCGTCTGCCCCGCGATGGCCCAGACTTCGATCTCTTGCCAGGCGTTCTCGGCAATCAGCCTTCGCCCGGTGGTTCCCAGGTGTTCCGCCGCATTCTTTTCCAGTCGGTCGAGCGTGAGGCGGCGAGTCTCGATTCCATCTCGATCGACGATCAGAAGGAATACCTGCACCATCGGGTACATGTCGATGACTTCTTGAATCCGCTCCCACTTGGTGGCCTCTGAAATGCCGCCCATCAGTGGGTCGCGACATACCGCAACACTGGCTCGCGGCTTACCGATTTCGGCGAACATCTTGCGAATGATCGGAGCGACGATGTACTGATCCTTGCGGAAATCCTCGGGGATAATGAGGACGTTCATGGCGTCTCCGCCACGTGGGCGAACTGCACGGCATTTTCGAGCCAGCCTGATTCATGCAGCCTTCCGAGGTTCTGAGTCTCCAGCACTTCGTTCGCTCCGGGGATGTCGACGATGCGCGTGATCTTGGCCTCGGTCGACCCTTCCAGCCGGTAGACCAGCGACGCATGCTGGCGGGCTTCGGGACTCAGCATGGCGAGCAGCTGCGGTGAGTGCGTCGTGGTGACGACCTGGATGCCGCGATGCCTTGTCTGTTGCTCAATCAGTTGCAGCAGCAGCGACAGCCGAGTCGGATGAATCCCATTATCGATCTCTTCGAGGAAATAGAATTTCGCCGAGTCCGGCCCCATCAGAGCGGCGATGATCGCCAAGAATCGGAGGGTGCCGTCTGAAGCACTGTAGGCGGACGTTCGACGCCCAGTCGATTCAATGAGTGTCAGTAGCACCCGTCCCGTTTGGTCGGGGACGAAGTCAAAGTCGCTGACATCCAGGGGGGTCAGCTGGCGAACCCACTCGATCATAGCCCGCTTGGTGTCTTCGTCGTTGCAGATGGCTTGTACGACGGAAGAGAGATTCTCGCCACGATCACCGAGGATGATCTGACCGGGTATCGATGGAACTTTCATTGCTTCGGGGGAGAGGTCGAAGAATCGCATTGACTCAATCATCTCGACGAACGATAGCGCCATCTCTCTAAATTGCGCCCTTCCTTCAGGATGATCCTCAAGCTGTGAGATGACAGGCTGGCTTTCAAGAAAGCGAACTCGCGTACCGAATTTCTTCTTTTGTGTGTCTGGAGACAATCTCGCAAAGATGTACGGAGACTCGTCTTGTACTACCGGATCTCCATCACCATGCGTGTCGAAAACCGAAATAGTACCGCCGTAATACATTCTTTCTCTTGCAACCCTAGGAGCGGAACGATACCCGCTGACGTTTACGTTGATGTAGTGAGACAATCGCGGTTCGTTTTTCTGCTTACTTACAGTAGTAACTCCAAACGTATTAGAATCATCAAATGCAACCTCACGAATCCCCCCCCGTATCCCCTTCCAAACCAACACTCCGCCCTCAACGTACTTTTCCCCAATGATCTCTGCCAGCGAATACCCTCGTCCCATGCCGTGCAGGAACCGGAACGCATCGCGGATGTTGCTCTTCCCGGAGGCGTTCGTCCCCACGATCACAGTCAGCGGGCCGAGCTGGAGCGTGGCATCGAGGAAGTTCTTGAACCCTTCCAATCGGACGGACGTGATCATGGGGGATGAGCCTTGCACAACAACTGGTGCGGGTGGGGCACGAGAAGCACTGTGTCTTGATTCTATGGGGGGGGCATCGGGTGGGACAAGCCGCCGTTGAACACCGGCCTACAAGCCACCCGTCCGGAGGCCATCGTCACACGGTTGGAGTCCAGGCTTTAGCCTGCTCCGGAGCAGGCTAAAGCCTGG
>JAYTFV010000703.1:0-11698 GCA_043734065.1 Planctomycetota bacterium | reverse complement strand
AGACCTTTCGGAAGATGACCCAGGTTGAGCAAGCGGCGCAGCAGATCACCGCCTTCAGCATCGGCGGGATTCGCGCGGCTGCCTCAGAGATGAAGGAGGGCGAGGCTCCTGCCGAGCCGCTCCGACAGGTGGACGATTTCCCCGGCTCGCGGCTTAGCAGGAGCTTCGCCCTCCCGACCTTCGCCCTCCCGACTGATAATCCAGTCCAAGAGGTGCAACCATGAACTGGCTCGCCTGGCGGATGCTCACCGGAGATCGCACCAAGTACCTCGGCATTGTGTTCGGGGTCGCGTTCGGCACCGTCCTGATCGCCCAGCAAATGGCGATCTTTGTCGGCCTCATGCGACGCACCTCCAGCCAGATCATCGAAATCTCCTCCGCCGATGTGTGGGTCATGGACCAGCGGCAGCGGAACGTCGACGACATCCGTCCCATGCCGGATGGACGGCTGTATCAGGTGCGCGGCGTGGCTGGGGTCGATTGGGCGGTGCGGCTGTCGAAGTCGATGGTGCGGGTGCGGACCTCGAACGGCAACTTTACGCAGGGGATTTTGATCGGGGTCGATGACGCCTCGTTCACCGGGGCCCCGCTCCAGATGATCAAAGGGAGCTACCTCGACCTGCGGCGACCGGACGGCGTCATCGTCGATGAGGACGGGTACAAACGCCTCTTCCCCGGCGAAGAGGTCCAGCTCGGCAAGACCCTCGACATGAACGATCGTCGGGCCGTGATCGTCGCCACCTGCAAGGTCACGCCGCCGTTTCAGACCTTCCCGGTGATCTACTCCCGCTACAGCCAGGCCCTGCAATACACGCCCAAACAACGCAACTCGCTCTCCTTCATTCTCGCCAAGGCCAGCCCCGGGCAAGATCACCAGGCCCTCTGTTCACGCATCGCCAAACAGACCGGACTCAAGGCCCTGACCTGGGACGAGTTCTTCTGGATGAATATCGGCTATTTCATTTCGAACACCGGCATCCCGATTAACTTCGGAACCACGGTGACGCTCGGCTTCATCGTCGGAGCGGCCATCGCCGGGCAGACGTTCTATCTGTTCACGATTGAGAACCTGAAACAGTTCGGCAACCTCAAGGCCATGGGCGTCACCAACCAGCGTCTGATCGGCATGATCCTGTTTCAGGCCACTGTGGTGGGCGTGATGGGGTACGGAATCGGGCTGGGATTCTCGGCCCTCTTCTTCGAGACGATGGAACGCAGCGGACACGCCGACATGCGCGGCATGTGGGTGCCGTGGCAGGTGGCCACCCTCGCGGCGGGAGCAGTGGGAGTCATCATCGTCGTGGCCAGCCTGCTGAGCCTGCGCAAGGTGCTGGTCCTGGAGCCCGCAATGGTGTTCCGCTGAAGAAGTTTTCAGTGGTCAGTTTTCAGTTGTCAGTCAGAATCACCACTCACCACTCACCACTCCCTACTCCCTACTGACCACTGCCGACTGACCACTGACAACTGATGACTGAAAACTTCCCCCCCCCCCTCCTACGCTGTCGTGTGCCGCCAAGTCGTCAAGGACTTCGGCACCGGAGACGCACGGGTGCAGGCCCTGCGCGGGGTCGATGTCGACATTCGCTATGGCGAGATGACGCTGCTCGTCGGCCCCAGCGGGTGTGGCAAGACCACGCTGATCTGCGTGATGGCCGGGCTGCTCGATGCCACCTCGGGCGAGGTCGAGATTCTCGGTCAGAACCGCCGGGACCTGCGCGGCAGCCAGCTCGTCCGGTTCCGCGCCGAGAACATCGGCTTCGTGTTCCAGCAGTACAACCTGCTCCCGTCACTCTCCGCTGTGGAGAACGCCGCCGTGCCGCTGATCATTCGAGGTGTCCGCCGTTCACTCGCGATCGCCCGCGCCCGAGTGATGATGGACGAAGTCGGCCTCAGCGACCGGATGCACGCCCTCCCCTCCCAACTCTCGGGCGGCCAGCAACAGCGTGTGGCCATCGCCCGCGCGCTGGTGAACGAGCCGAGGCTCCTCGTGTGCGATGAACCAACTGCTTCTCTCGACGCCCACTCGGGAAGAATCATCATGGACCTGATCAAGCGAGTCACCGTCAAACAGGACCGGGCGGTGATCGTCGTGACCCACGACAACCGCGTACTCGACCTGGGCGACCGCATCGTCTCGATGTCCGACGGCCACATTGAGAAAGTGGAGAGTCGTCAATCGTCAGTGGAGAGTCGTCAGTTGTCAGTGGACAGTCATCAGTAAGGATACGCCTACTGCTGCCTCCTCCCCTCCTCCCCTCCTCCCCTCCTCCCCTCCTCCCGTCACTCACCACTCACCCCATGTTCAAACAACTCATCCTCCCCGTGATCGCCCTGGCCATGCTGGCCTTCGGGGTCAATCACATCCGGACACGGCAGCGAGAAACCCCGCAGACGGCCCCGCCGATTGCCCCGGCGGTGTCGCCGTATCTGAACCGCGTCGCCGGAGCCGGGCTGGTCGAAGCCGCCACCGAGAACATTTCGATCGGCACTCAACTGCCGGGCATCGTCGACCGCGTGGTGGTCAAGGTCGGTCAGCGGGTGCATTCCACCGACCCGTTGTTCGAACTCGACACCCGCCAAATTCGGGCACAGATCGTGGCTCAAGAGGCCCATCTCGCCAGTGCCCGCGCCGAACTCGCCAAGCAAGACCAGCTGCCCCGCCCCGAAGACATCCCACCGATTATGGCTGAGCGTCATGAGGCCGAAGCGATGGTGCTGCAATCCGAGGATGAATACGCCCGGCAACAACGACTCTCGAAAGACAAGGCGACGACCGATGCGTCTCTCGTCACCAGCCGACAAATGCTGGCTGCCGCTCGTTCAAAAGTCGATCGCATTCAGGCCGAGGAAGCTCGCCTGCGGGCCGGGGCGTGGGAACCCGATAAGGTGATCGCCCGCGCCGCAGTCGCTCTGGCTCAGACAGAAGTCGACCAACTGAAGACCCAACTGGAACGACATCTGGTTTGCACGCCCAAGCTGATGGACGAGGACGGAGCCGTCGAGCTGGAAGTCCTCCAGGTCAGCGTCCGTCCCGGCGAGGCGGTCGACAACCTCAGCGGCAAGGCGCTCATCATGCTGGGCGATGTGCGTCGCAAACATGTCCGCGTCGACATCGACGAACACGATGTCCCCCGCTTCCGCAAAGACGGGGCTGCCATCGGCGTCCTGCGCGGCAATGGAGAGAAGACGTTCCCGCTGAAGTTCGTGCGCGTGGAGCCGTTCGTCCTCCCCAAGAAGTCCCTCACCGGCGACAACACCGAGCGCGTCGACACCCGCGTGTTGCAAGTCCTGTACGAAGTCACCTCGGGGGCCGACTCGATCTACATCGGGCAGCAGATGGATGTGTTTATCGAACTGCCGGAGACGGGTGATGAGTAGTCGAATCAGGTTGAGTGTAGGTAGTAAGCATCAGTGATGCTTACTGTTTCATCGTGAGTGTATAGGCGAGTACACCCCAGAGTGTCACAGCGATCACTCCGAGTACCGCGTATTCCGACAGATCAGAAGTATCCCTCAACACGACAGAACTGACGATCTTTCCGACTAGCGCTACAGCAATTACGACTGTCAGGAACGAGACGAAGATCGAACTCCAGGGAGGCAGTTTGCCATACGTCTGTACCTCTTCGGTTTCGACGCAGTGAGCTTCCGTCAATGGCGGCCACAACAGACGTTCTTCTTCAGTCAAATCGGAAATCTGGCGGCGTACCGACCGACGCTGAGCCCAGTGCGATGGGAATAGCACTACCGGAATGAGAAGCCCTCCCGCAGCCAAGAGTCCTCGCCGCAGACTGAATTTCAGGCAGCGAGTGAGAAACTCCTCTGCATCTTCCGGAGGACCATACACATCGAATGTCGATTGAGTGACCCAGAACAGTAGTCCTTGGTAGACCGTGTACTTGACATGGACTGTTCCCGGTCGCTGTTCGTGAAACAGGCGAAGTCTCACGAACAGCGGGCGGTATGCCTGTTCTGACTTCTCCCACCTCAATCGTCGAAGGAGTAAGATCGGCAGTGCCACAAGGAGCGAAAACAAGAACCCTAACATAAGGATCTCGGAAGAAAGACGTGCAATGGTATCCATCGGTTCGTTCATGGTTCGTTGCTACTCCTCACTTCCGCTCCTGCTCGAACACGAACGTCCCCTTCTTGTTCGAGATCGCAAAATCGAGCAGTCCGTCGCCGTTGATGTCGGCCACCTCGAAGGCCGTGCCGACGCCGCTGTCTTCGTCGATGGCGTGCTTCACCCACGTCGCGGTTCCGTTCGCTTGCTTCAATTCAAACCACGTCAGCACAGCTGGCTCGCCCCCGCCGGGACCACTCCCGCCGTGCGACCACCAGCGCTTGCCGGTCACGAAGTCGGGCAGACCATCGCCATTGATATCGGCCAGAACCACGGCGTGGGTCTCGCTGAAGGTCTTGTCGATCTCGTGCGTCTTGAAGGTGGGTTGATGGTTTATGGTTGACGGTTTATCGACAGAGGGAGCGTCGCTCTTGCCCTTCCCCTCTGGCTGATTGCTGACTGCTGATGGCTGACCGCTTCCCACATTCTCATGCCACCAGATCCCATAGTCATGCGGGCTGGCCGACAGCACATCGTTGTCCCCGTCTCCGTCGAAGTCGTACACATACATCTGCGAACAACCGCCGCCGAACTTGGCTTCGTTGAAGGTCCACGGTGTGGTCGTCATCTGCTCGGGAGCCTTCCACCAGCCGTTCGGAACGAGGACATCGTTCCGCCCGTCCTGGTCGATGTCTCCAATGCCCAGCCCGTGGAAGAACTTCGCGATCTCGACCGTCCCCGGTGCCCCGATGGCGAGCATCTTCCACGGAGCAGAGGCCAACCCCGGACGCACCGAGATCCCCATCAACCCGTTGTCGAAACCGCACACGAGTTCGCGCACGCCATCCCCGTTCACGTCGAGGTACTGCGGGCTTTCGTTGTTGGTGACGGGGATCATCTCGTGACGCGCCCAGGCGGGAGGTTGATGGTTGATGGTTGATGGTTTTTCGACAGAGTGAGCGTCGCTCTTGGCATTCCCCGCTGGCCCTAGGCCCTGGGCCCTAGGCCCTAGGCTGCCCCCCGGATTCTCAAACCACCACGTCTGCTTGCCCGGAAAATCGACCACCACCAGATCGAGTCGACCATCTCCGTTGATGTCATCCGGGTAGTTCATGAACGAGTTGCTGTAGCCCTTCGGATCGAACTCCTTCGCTGGCACGACGACTGGGTGAGCCACCCAGGAGGGTTGATGGTTGATCGTTGATGGTTGATCGACAGAGGAACCGTCCTTGGCACTTGCTCCTTGCCCCTTGGCACTTTCGTTCCGGGGGCTGACGCCGCCCGGCTCGCCGCTTCTCTGCTCATACCACTGACTTCCGCCCGCGATATCCATGTCTCCGTCATTATCGAGGTCGCCAATCCCCACGCCTTCGCTGCGGAAGACATTATCCAGCTGAGTCTTCTTGAAGCTGATCTTCGTCCCCTCGAAAGCCCCACCGCGCGACACCGGCCACTGGTTCGGCGGGGAACCGGCAGCTGCGTACGGTGGCAACTGATCGAGCAGCGTGAGTTCGAGGTTCTTGAACCGCACTTCGGTCGCCCCGCCGGAGTGGAGTTGCACCGCGATCACGCCGCTTCTCGCTCCCGCTGGGTCATCGCGGTCCACGCACAGATGGCCGTTGATAAAGGTCCGCACGCGGCTGCCCACGGCGATGATTTCGTAGCTGTTCCACTCGCCGGGCTTGGCATGCTTCTCAGCATCATTGTCTTCCAGCAGCCCGCGACCCGACTCCTCATAGAGCTTGCCCCACCAGCCCGGCCCCACGTCGGCCTGATAGCCTTTCATTTCGCCACTTGCCAGTGGCAAGCTGCGGATTTGGATGCCGCTGTTGCCCTGGTTGTCCTTGAGGAGTACCTGGCACTTGAACCGAAAATCGGTCAGCGAGAACTGACTGACGAGGAAATCGTTGTGGTCCAGGCCGGTCGTCTTTCCTACGATCTGGCTCTCCTGCGGGGAGGCTCCCTTTTCGACGGTCCAGAGTTCGCCGGGAGCGGTCTTTCCAATCCAGCCGGTGAGGTCTTGACCATTAAAGAACGTCACGATGTTGTCGCGATTGGCCCGGATCGGCGACTGCCCGGCCCCTTGCAAGTAGGCGATCAGCGACCGCGCTTGACTGTCGGTCAGCGTTCGCAAGAGATCGTCCGGCATCATCGACTTGTCGCTGAGCTTGCGCTCCTCGATGTCGCTCTCGGGCAGTTCAATCAGTTGCTCGGGCATCTGCACCGCGATCAGGCCGGGTCCGCTGGCCTGCTTGATGATCCCCGTGATGACGCGGCCATCTTTCGTCACGACGACCGCCGGTTGGTACTCCTTGGCCATCACCGCCGACGGGTCGACGATGTTGGAGAGCAGGTAATCGAGGTTCGCTCGATTGGCTCCCGTGATGTCCGGGCCGATCTTGCCGCCGGTGCCGAACAGCGTGTGACACTGCTGGCAAGTCTTCGCGAAGATCGCCCGCCCGACTTCGCGATCCGGCGCTGAGCCATGCGGGTTCGCGATCACCGTCTTCAAGCGAGCCATCAAGGCCACGCGATCCGCAGCACTCTCGCGCACGATGCCCCAAACCTGTTCAATCTGCGTGTTCAGGTCCGCATCATTCAGGTTCCTCAACTGGCGCACGAGGTCGGCGGACAACTCGGTCTTCGGAATGCGGTTCGCCTGCACAGCGGCCAGCAGTTCGCGGGCATAGCTGGGGCGCGCGGTGAGCGTGCTCATCGCCGCGCGGCGTTCATCGGGGGTGAAGATACCGAACTTCTCGATGACCGGCTTCAGCGCCGCCGGGTGATCGATGGCGGCGAGCGAACGCAGCGCGTCCCCGCGCATGGCTGGGTCATCGACGAGTTGCGGGAGCAGCTCGGCGAGCCCCTCGGACTTGGCCTCGATGACATACTTCAAAGCATCGCGTCGAGCCTCCACAGGCCAACTGGAGATGCGTGCGTAGTCGCGGAGGTTGGCCAGCGCAAAGTCCGCTCCGGCTCGATGTGCAATCGCCGTGGCCAGGAACACCACCTCGGGCTTCGAGGTGGCCACCGTGTACTTCTTCGGCAACTCGCGCAGTTGTTCGTAGCGGGCATGCTCTTTCAGCCCGCGTGTGGCCTGGAGAATTCCGCGCAGGTAAAGCGGAGCGTCCTCCGGCTTCGCCTTGTCGAGTGCCTCGACCAGCAGGTCCAGCATCTTCACCGGATCACCACTCCCCAGCCGCCGAATCATGTACTCCCGCAGTATGGGGATCGTCTCACCGGCTGACACAGCCAGTGCCAGCGCCCGCGCCGGGTCGACATCGGCGAGCGGTTCCATTGCGTACCAGTACATCAACGGGAGGTTGTGGTCCTTCGCGTCCTCGGAGTGGGAGATCAGGCCCTCCAGAATCGCCCAACGGTCGGAGAGAGCTGTTCGAATTAGGGAAGAGGCAATTGCCAGTCGAACCACAGGAGACGTTGATCGCTTTGCGATTTGCGTCCTGCGATGAATCGTCTTGGGAGACTGCGTCTCGCTCTGGGAAATCACTCGAATAAACGCAGCCAACTCGTAGGGATTGCTGCTCAACATTTCATCAAGATCGATGAACACCTCTTCACTGTCCAGCCATTGCTGTAATTGGTCCGGGCCAATTAAAGTATTAACTAGATGGATATATCGTATTCGTTGTTTCGTATCCTTCAGTGACTGTAAACGAAGTTCGGGCACATCCTGCAAAAAATACCTTGAGGTCTTCATGTCGAGCCGACCCGCTGCAACACGTTCCTGAAGTATTCGTCTCGCGTGTCGCGAGTGCCATTCATTGCCCGCACGGACTGCCGTTTTAGAGAGATCAAGGTCACTCAGCTTCTTCAAATCCACCGCCGGGTTCGTCACATCCCCATAGCTCACGCGGAAGATGCGTCCGTTCGTCGTATCGTGCTTCCCCTCTTCCGGAGTGTGGCACTGATTGGCGTCGTACCAGTCGATCATCCACACCTGCCCATCGGGACCGGTCATCAGGTTGATCATCTGCGACCACTTGTCCCCCGTGAGGAGGAAATCCGGATAGCGATCCCCGGCGTACCCCGACCCTTCCGGGATCAGCTGATCGATGTTGATGCGGTTGCCGTGGATGTTGTGCATGAAGAGTTTGCCGTTGTACTCCTCGGGCCAGGCCCCGCCCTGGTAGATCATCGCCCCGGCATGAGCGTGCCCGCCGCCGAGGTCGTCGCTCGCCTTGCGGTCGTCGTTGTTCCACTGGTTCCCGGTGTAGTGCCGGTGCCGGGCGATCGTCTTGATATCGTTATAGGTGTACTTATTAAAGTGCTCCCCCGCCTGCCGCTCGAACCGACCGCCCTGGATGATGTGGTATAGATGAGGGATCACACAGGCTGTGCAGAATGCCTCGCCATACTGGTCGAAGTCGACGCCCCACGGGTTGCTGGACCCGTGGGCAAAGACCTCGAACTCATGCCGCACCGGGTGATACCGCCAGATCCCCGCATTGATCGGCGTTCTTTGGTCCGCAGGCGTCCCCGGCTTCCCAACCAGCGAATGCGTGAACACTCCATGACACCCATACAGCCACCCATCCGGTCCCCAGATGAAAGAGTTGAGCGTCTCGTGCGTGTCCTCCCAGTGCCAGCCGTCGAGGAGTACCGTCGCTCCGGGCGGCACGTCCTTCGGGAACTGGAGAGGAGGTTGATGGTTGATGGTTAATGGTTGATCGATCGGAGTCTGGCTCTTCTCTCTCGTCACTCCTCTCTCGTCCTTCTGATCCGGTACATCATCCCCGTCCTTGTCCGGAATGAACATCAAATATGGCGGTGCCCCGACCCACACGCCGTCGAACCCGACGGCCAACCCGCTCACAAGGTTCAGCCCCTCGATGAACACCTTCTTCTTGTCGAGCGTTCCGTTCTCGTCGGTGTCCTCAAAGATCACGATCCGGTCGGCCCCCTGCCCCTCCGGATTCCGCTGCGGGTAGCTCAGTGCCTCCGCAATCCACAGCCGCCCGCGATCATCCCAGCACATCGCGATCGGCTGGATCACGTCCGGCTCCGAGGCGGCCACCTGCACCTTGAACCCCGGAGGCACCTGCATCGCAGCGGCTGCGGCTTCCGCGGTCAACCCCGCATACGGGTAGATCTCCGCCAACGGGGCACCGCTAGGGAGCTTGAGTTCTGCCGCCTTGAATGTCGGTCGTTTCTCATGCAACCGGAAGTCATCAAAGTTCACATGTCCCCAGCCGCCCGTGAGCTGGTCCAGGATGCGGATCGAGATCGCCTTCCCCACCTGCTTGCTCAGGTCGATAACGACCGGCGACATCTCTTCGAGGTTGGTCCCGCTCGCTGCGAAGAAGACCTTGCCCTCAGCGTCGAGCAGTTCGACCCGCGTCTCCTTCGCCGCTCCCCCACCGACGAGCATGCTGCCCCACGGCTGCGTGACTTTGAACGCCTTGGAGGTCAACGTCCCGACCGGCGGATCGAGCAGCTTCTCATACCCGCCGATCCAGAACTCCCCGGTGTGCAGCGATTTTTTTCCATCGCCAAACGGTCGGTTCTTATCGATCGGCCCCTTGATCGGCTGCTGGTCGAACGCCGTGCCCGTGGCGGTCCAGTCCTTCAGGTCGCCCGATTCGAAGTTCAGGTTGAGCGGCTTCCCGTCCTCACCGACCGGCACAATCCCCGGCCCGCTCGTCGGCTCGTTGGTCGTGTCCGCTGCAAAAACAGGAGCCACAGCCCCGATCCCCAGCAGACTCACCACGACGCCATACACCCCACTCCGCCACCTGGATGCCGCCATCATCATGTTCCTTCATCAGTCGCGATCGGGGGGATTTCACCAAGGCCAAACGAACCGGTCCTCCCCCGCCGGGAGTATGTCGAATCGAGACGGATGTATCAAAGACGACTGGAATGCTTGTCGAGCAGGAAGGGAGATGGCATGATGAGTCACGCATTCGCCCTTGCGAGGAGCGCAACATGGCCGAGATCGATCAGAGACCACCTGAACAGACCGAGCCGTTGTTTCGATTCGTCGCGTTCGCATTCCGGGCAACATTGCGATGGTCCCCGCTTCCCAAATTGCAGACCCGGGAACTGCGAGCGTACCCCCGCTTGATCCACATGGGCGGCACTTCGGATCAACTGCTCAAGAACGTCACCGACCTGTGTCTGTCGAAAGCTCCGACTGCGATCACCGTCGTGATCTACACGTATTTGATCTACTTTGAATGGTTCTTCGGCGGCATTCACCGCCCCTTCCACCCGGACCGCCCCTGGTTGTGGGCAGTGATGATTCTCTATTCCGTCTTGTTGTTGACGCGAGTCGGGAGTCGCCGTTGCATCCAAGTGACGTATGCGAATGACCCCGGAGAGGAGCGGACGGCCTACCTGTTTCCGCTGAACGAGACGGGGACTCGACGCGATTCGGCGATCGAGAAGTTCCTCCAAGAGTTGCGAGAAGTCGTGCTGGCTGATCAACCCAATCCTGCTGACCCGGCAGGAGAGCCATCTTCAACCCATCGAATCACTGGAGCAGATCATTCCAAACCTCAACTGTCAGAAACCTGACAGATGCGAAGCTGCGAGTCCACATCCTTGATTCATCCACGCTGACACGAGATACTCCCCTCTCTGACGCTCCTGTAGCTCAATTGGATAGAGCATCGGTCTTCGGAACCGAAGGTTGTAGGTTCGAGCCCTACCGGGAGCAATTGACAGCGTAAGGACTTACGACGAGTGGGTTCTTTCGCTGGATCGGTGTGGTACAGAATTCGGTACAGAATCGCGGTTGTCGTCGAACAGAAACGTCCCTCACCAGTGGAATGGTGAGAGATGTCGCAAACCTTTCGGCTTGCCTGGTGCATTCAGTCATCAAGCGAGGGGTTGGCAATGGCGAGACGAGCAAAGCCTTGGTTTTGGAAAGAACGTCGGGCCTGGTTTGTGACCGTGGCCGGGGTTCGGCATCGGTTGGGGGCTGACAAAGAGTCGGCGTTGAGGGCCGTTCGTGAACTGATGAAGCGGCCTGTGGCCACCCACACAGCGGGGGATTCGCTGGCGGCGGTCATCGACGCCTTTCTCGACTGGGCTAAGACTCATCGATCGCCGGACACCTTCGAGTGGTATCGCTACCGATTGCAGCGGTTTGTTGATTGACATCCGAAGATGCGGACTTCGGAACTGAAACCGTTCCATGTGCAGCAGTGGGTCGACAGCTATCCGCTGTTGAGTCAGACCTCCCGACGGAACTACTTGCGGTCGATGAAGCGGTGCTTGATCTGGGCCAAGAAACAGGGATACATCGATGGAAATCCGATCGAGCATTTGGAGGTTCCAGGGGCGGAACGGCAGGGTGGCACCCAACGCAGGGAGTCCTGGGTTGGCACGACTTGTGAAGGCGGACCTCCATGAACTTACTTCACGGGACGACTCGTCGGCGGACGGAGCATATTCTCGCTCACGGGCCAGACCCGCGTTTCCGCGAACCCGGCGGGCTGGCGACCGAAGACGGGTTCTCGATGTATCTGAACTACGGTCCATTCCTTTTCGGAGACCCGGACGAGTATGCCCGTGTGTGCGTCTGGATTGTCGGCGATTTCTCCGAAATCGCCGTCTCAGTGCGATTCGTACGACTCACCCCCAAAATGTTTACTCGCTGCACATATTGAC
>JAYTFV010000702.1:0-5742 GCA_043734065.1 Planctomycetota bacterium | reverse complement strand
TGCCGAAACTCGCCTCCGCTCGAGAAGACGAAGTTCGTGTCGAGCATCTGAAACTTCATCAGCTTCGTCTCTTCGCCGAAGACGTACTCCGCTCCGGGTTTCCCTTTATAAGAGAAGTCATTCTCGAAGAAGAGCTGCTTGTAGGGGCCGGTCGGCGGGAGGTTCTTCGGACCGGGGAAGACCGGCGGCACCTTCTTCTTCGGGGGTGCTGGCTTTTTCGTCACGGGCTGGGGAGGGGGAGCCGGTTCAGCCGCTTGGATCACCGGAGCATCCGCGATCGCCACACTGCCGGGCACCTCGGTGGACACCGGAGTTTCGGCAGAAGCTGCAGCTGGGGTTTCTGACGATGCGTCCGCGAATGAATCCGCGGCGAGAGAGAGACCTTCCATCGCACCAGACAGCAACAGCAAACCGAAACAGGCCTTAGCCCATCCTTGGGGAAACATTCTGCGCGCTCCAGACATTGATGAGGTGGTCACAACTCTCGGCGGGATTGATTGTGGGTGGGGGAACGAGAGTGGATGTCGAGCGCACTACCGGTATCGGGGCGGGGGGGGGGGAATGTGAACGAATGGAGGAGGTCCCCGTGCGTTTTTCAGTCCCGCTCGAAACAGGCGCTACAACCCGTTCATCTCGCCACTTCGGCGATGTCGCTCCGCGAGGGAGAGTGTCCAGAAACGCGGGACACACCGAACAGTGGTCGCTGCGTTCGTCAGAACGTGGGCTTCTTGGAACCCACTTCCGAACGCGGGAAAAACTTCCGAAGGAGTGCAGTCGCCATTCTACGCAGGTTTCCCGTCCTCAGCCCCCAGGGGTAGGTCAAGCCGACATGGACTGGCCCCAGTGCCAGCTCGACTATCGCGAAGGGGGGCTGGTGTTCGCTTGCCCATTTGCAGTGCAGCCATGCTATTGCGATTAGCACAGCCTGCCGGTTCTCCATTTCCCCTGTCTCCAGGATACCCTCTTTTCGGGTCATTCCCGGCCCTCAGAGAGGGGCGGGGGCTGAGCCGCAGCGTGGTATTTCCCATAGCAATCGTCCGAGCAGGTCGTATTGGTCCGCTCGGACATCGATTCTTTGATGCCAGTGGCCCCGTTCTCGGCATGGAACCTGCAAAACCGTCTCTGGACACCTTCTTGTGAGCTTCAGGAGACTTCTCGTGACTGCTGTTGGACCTGCCGACCGGATCAATCTGTTCGACTTCACCTCGCCGTCGATGCGGGCCTTTCACATGGCCTGGCTGGCGTTCTTTCTGTGCTTCTTCAGTTGGTTCGGCCTGGCTCCGCTGATGCCGATCATTCGGGAAGAGTTGCATCTGACGAAAGAGCAGATCGGCTGGTGTCTGATCGGATCGGTCGCGATTACCATGATCGCCCGGCTGATCATCGGCGGGATCTGTGACAAGTATGGACCTCGCAAGGCGTATGCCACGCTGCTGGTTATCGGTTCACTGCCGATCATGGGGATCGGGCTGGCGAATGACTTCACCAGCTTCCTGATCTTCCGCACGCTGATCGGCATCATCGGGGCCGCCTTCGTCATCACGCAGTACCACACGTCGGTGATGTTCTCTCCCAAGTGCGTGGGGACCGCCAATGCGACGACCGCCGGTTGGGGCAACTTCGGCGGCGGGGCGACCCAGATCGCGATGCCGCTGATGCTGGCCGGGCTGATGTCGCTGGGGTTCTCGCAGGCCGTCGGGTGGCGTCTGTGCATGGTGATTGTCGGGGTGCTGTGCTGGCTGATGGCCTTCGCGTACTACAAGCTGACGCAGGACCGGCCCGAGGGATATGTCCCCCCCGCCAAGGGACCGAAAGTCTCCATGGCCACTGTCTGTCGCGACCGCCGCGTGTGGGGCTTGTTCCTGGCCTACGCCGCTTGTTTCGGCACTGAGTTAACGATGAAGAACATCGCCGCTCTCTATTACGTGGACCACTTCGCCGAACTGAAATCGGTCGACATGCTGACTGCCACCAAGTACGCCGGGATGCTGGCCGCTCTGTTTGGGGCCACAAACCTCTTCGCCCGGACGCTGGGTGGCTTGTTCTCGGATCGCTGCGGAGCGGAGGGGAATCTCTCGGGTCGCGTCCGCTGGTTGTTCGTGTCGCTCCTGGGCTGTGGACTGGCCCTGATGCTCTTCTCCCAGATGCGCAGTTTGTATGCAGCCGTGCCCGCGATGTTGCTGCTCAGTACCATGACGCAGATGTCCTGCGGAGCGACATTTGGAGTGGTGCCGTTCATCAACCGCAAGGGGTTGGGTGCGGTCGCGGGGATCGTGGGTGCCGGAGGAAATCTCGGTGCCGTCGCAGCCGGGTTCCTGTTTAAGGCCGAGAATCTCTCGTGGCCCACGGCGATTATGATCCTGGGGTCGGTCGTCACCTGCTCGGCGTTCGCATGCTATGCGTTGATCTCCTGGGTTCCGGCAGAGGCCACCGAAACCCAGCCCGCCGCCGCTTGATTCCACGCCCGGCACGATCTGTACATCTCTCATGGTCGGCGATTTCTCCGAAATCGCTGGATCGGCGCGCGCAGGTCGATTTGGCCTTTCGCGTCGAACCAGCGACTTCGGAGAAGTCGCCGACCATCACCTCCCTCTGCTCAAGGGATGGACGGGTCACATCACCCCGTCCGACTTCACGCCATGCTTGCTACACTCACCGCACCACCACCTTCTTCTCCCCGCCATCTCACCGGCCAGCAGACGCTCGTCATCGTCGGCAACGGCATGGTCGGCCTCCGCTTCTGCGAGAAGCTGATCGACGCCGACCCCCAGCGGCGATTCAAGATCGTGACGTTCTGCGAGGAGCCTCGCGCCGCATATGACCGCGTCGGCCTCACCAGCTTCTTCGCCCATCGCGATGCCGAAAAAATGATGCTGGCCCGCAAGGGGTGGTACGAGGACCACGGCGTCGAATTACACATTGGCGACCGGGCGAACTTCATCGACCGCGAGCGCCAGATCGTGAAGTCGGACCGGGGTCGCGAGGTCGCCTATGACACGCTCGTGATGGCCACCGGGTCGTACCCGTTTGTGCCGCCGATGCCGGGCGTCGAGAAGCAGGGGGTGTTCGTCTACCGCACGATCGAAGACCTCGAACGCATGATCGCCTATGCCAAGGGGGCCAAGACCTGTGCCGTCCTGGGCGGCGGGTTGCTGGGCCTCGAAGCCGCGAAGGCCGTATACGATCTCGGCCTGGAAGCCCACGTCATCGAGTTCAGCGGTCGGCTGATGCCCCGGCAGATCGACGATGCCGGATCGCGGATGCTGGTCAAGAAGATCGAAGCCCTCGGCGTGCGCGTCCTCCTCAATCGGGGCGCGAAAGAGATCCACGGCAACGGCAAGGTCGAGGGGATCGAGTTCAACGACGGGACGCGGCTCGCTGTCGACATGATCGTCGTCTCGACCGGCATTCGGCCCCGCGACGAACTCGCCAAACAGTGCGGCCTCACGATGGCCCCGCGAGGCGGGATTGCCGTCAACGATCACATGCAGACCAGCGATCCGCACATCTTCGCGATCGGCGAATGCGCCGCCCACGCCGGGATGGTCTACGGTCTGGTGGCCCCCGGCTACGAGATGGCCGAGACGCTGGCCTCGGTGCTGACCGGCGGTGACAAGCGGTTCACCGGAGCTGACATGTCAACCAAGCTCAAGCTGATGGGCGTCGATGTCGCCAGCTTCGGGAACATCGAACTCCCTCCCGACAAGGGGGTGCCGCTGACGTTCGAAGACCCGTTCAACGGCAAGTACAAGAAGCTCATCGTCTCCCCCGATGGCAAGACGTTGCTGGGCGGCATCCTGGTCGGCGATGCGTCGGAGTACGGCCCGCTGTCGATCCTGGCCAAGAGTGGATCGCCGTTGCCGTGCGAGCCGCACGAACTGATCGTCGGCATGTCCGGCGGTGGCGGCGCGATCGGCAGCGGGATGGAGGGCCTGCCCGACTCGGCTCAGATCTGCTCCTGCAACAACGTGACCAAGGGAGCCATCTGCTCCGCCATTCGCGATCAGGGCCTCGATTCCGTGGCCGCCGTGAAGAGCTGCACCAAGGCCGGATCGGGCTGCGGCGGGTGTCTGCCGATGGTCACCGACCTGTTCAAGGCCGAACTCAAGCTGGCGGGCAAGACGGTCAACAACAGCCTGTGCGAACACTTCCCGCTGTCGCGAACCGAGCTATTCGCGGTCATCAAGGTCAAGGGCCTCAAGACATTCGCGGACATCCTTGAAACGGTCGGGCGCGGGCAGGGGTGCGAAATCTGCAAGCCGACGATCGCATCGATCCTGGCCAGTCTGTGGAACGAAGTGATCGTCAATGACGAACACGCCACGCTGCAGGACACGAACGACCGGTTCCTGGCCAACATCCAGCGCGGCGGATCGTACTCGGTCGTGCCGCGAGTGCCTGGCGGGGAGATCACGCCCGACAAGTTGATCGTCCTGGGCCAGGTGGCCAAGGAATACGGCCTGTACACGAAGATCACCGGGGGACAGCGGGTCGACCTGTTCGGAGCCCAGGTGCAAGACCTGCCCTCGATCTGGGAGAAGCTGGTCAACGCCGGGTTCGAGAGCGGGCACGCCTACGGCAAGTCGCTCCGCACGGTGAAGAGCTGCGTGGGGAGTACATGGTGCCGGTACGGGGTGCAGGACTCGGTCGGTTTCGCGATCCGCGTCGAGAACCGGTACAAGGGAATTCGCTCGCCACATAAGATCAAAATGGCGGTGTCCGGATGTACTCGCGAATGTGCCGAGGCCCAGAGTAAAGATGTGGGACTAATCGCGACCGAGCATGGGTACAACTTATACGTCTGCGGCAACGGCGGGACGAAGCCCCGGCATGCCGACCTGCTGGCGGCTGACCTGGATGAAGACACAGCCCTGAAGTACATCGACCGGTTCCTGATGTACTACATCATGACCGCCGATCGGTTGACGCGAACCGCGGTCTGGCTGGAGAAGCTGGAGGGGGGGCTGGAGCACCTCAAGGACGTGATCATTCACAACAAGTTGGGACTGGCCGCCGAATTGGACGAGCGACTGCAACACCTCGTCGACACGTATCAATGCGAATGGGCCACGGTCGTCAACGATCCGGAGAAGCGGAAGCGGTTCGAGCAGTTCGTCAACACCGACGAGACGGAGCCGTGCATCGAGTTCATCGCCCAGCGCGAGCAGTCCCGCCCCGCCGATTGGCCGAGCGAGGTGGTGTCATTGCAGCAGTTCTACCACCTCGATCAAGTCGCCAAGGAGACCTCGCCGCCCGCCGAGGAGGATCTCCGCTGGGTGCATGTCGGGTCGGTGAGCGACTTCCCGATCGATGGCGGAGCGACGATCAAGTATGGCGGCGTGCAGATCGCCGTGTTCAACTTCACCAGCCGGGGCGAGTGGTACGCCAGCCAGAACATGTGCCCGCACAAGAAGGCGTTCGTCCTCGGTCGCGGGATCATCGGCGACCACAACGGCGAGCCGAAGGTGGCCTGCCCGCTGCACAAGAAGACGTTCTCGCTCCACGATGGCCGGTCGCTCCAGAACGAGGAGTACCACATCCAGACCTTCCCGGTCCGGGTCGACGGGAACAAGGTGCTGTTGCAACTCCCCGCCGCCGAGATGTTGGAGCAAACGATCGGCACCGAGGTCGGGTGCAAGTTGGCGACATCGTGTGCGGTGTGAGAGGTTCTACATGTCTGTACCCCGAAGGGGTTATCCATCACAGCCCAGGGTCGATCGCGCAGCGAGCGCACCCTGGGTT
>JAYTFV010000701.1:0-3108 GCA_043734065.1 Planctomycetota bacterium | reverse complement strand
GAGCAGGGTCTCGATGCCGGGAGCGAATCGCGGCTGCTCGTGGATGATCAGACCGATGCCATGTCCGAGTCCGTGTCCGAAGTGTTTGCCGAATCCCTTGTCCGCGATGTACCCGCGCGCGGCGAGGTCGACATCGCTGCACTTGGCCCCCGGACGAATGAGCGCGATGGCCCGCTTCTGGGCTTCGAGGACGGTGTTGTAGACCTTCGCAAACTTCGCGGAGGGCTTGCCGAAGACGAGCGTCCTCGTCAGGTCCGATTTGTACCGCGAGGGCGGCTGGGCTCCCCAGTCGACCAGCAGCATGTCGGAGTCCCCGACCTGCCGATCGCCGGGACGATAGTGCGGCAGCGCGGCCCGGTCGCCCGAGGCGATGATCGGTGCAAAGGCCACGCTCTCGGCCCCGATCTGCCGCATCGCGTGTTCGAGTTCGTAGGCCACATCGCGCTCCGTTTGATCGGGCCGCAGCGTGGCCCTCAAGAAGTCCAGTCCTCGCCCGGCGATGTTCACCGCCAAGCGAGTTTCGGCGATCTCTTCGGCGTCCTTGATGGAGCGCAGGTCGTTTTCAATCCGCATCGAGACTGGCACCAACTCGGTACTCGCCAGTGCCGAGGCCAGTGCCTCGCGCGTCTCCAGCGTCACGACATGCCCCTCGACACCGAGTCGCTTGACCTTCATTGAGTTGACCAGATCGCACGAGACCTGGGCGAGCTTCTGATCGGTCCGGCGGATGAACATCTCCAGACCTCGACACTCCTCGGCGATCTGCGTCTCGTAGCGGCTGTCACTGATCAGCAGGCACTTCCCCGCCGAGATCAACAGCCAACTGCTGTCGCCGGTGAACCCGGTGAGCCAGGTGACGTTGGTCTCGTTCGTGACGAGGAAGGCGTCGACGCTGGAGTCCTTAAGGAGTTTCCAAAAGCGGTCACGCCGGGTGGAGAATCGAGAGGACATCGGGGGCTTTCCGGGAGAAGGCGAGTGCGAGGACGCCATGAAATTCGGACGGTAGCAGATGCGGGTCGTTTCGCGAATCGAATTGACACCGATGGTCTGGCGGATGGCGCGGATGGCGGATGGTGGCCCCGGTCGATGGTTGTCCGCCGGGCGAGCCTCTAAACTACTCCGCCACTGCCGACCCGCCGCCCGGTCCGCATCTCGACCTCATCCCACCAGACTCAATTCCCCATGTCCCAGCTCACCGGAAATCTCCTCGTCGGCCAGTCCGGCGGACCGACCGCCGTCATCAACGCCAGCGTCTGCGGCGTGGTGCAGGAAGCTTTCAAGCACAACTGCATTCAAGGCATCTTCGGCGGCATGAACGGCATTCTGGGGATGCTGAACGAGGAACTCTTCGACTTCCGCAAAGAAGACCCGGCGACGATCGAAGGGCTGAAGCACACTCCCGCCGCGGGCTTGGGAACCTGCCGGTACAAGCTCGACTTCAAGAAGAAGGCGGAGAAGGCGGCCAAGGACATGGACCGGCTGTTCGAGGTGTTCCGGGCCCACAACATCCGCTACTTCTTTTACGCGGGCGGGAACGATTCGCAGGACACCTCGCACAAGATCCACCTTGAAGCGGTCAAGCGGAAGTGGGACATGCGGGTCGTAGGGGTGCCGAAGACGATCGATAACGATCTGCCTCACACCGATCACACGCCGGGATATGGCAGCGTCATCAAGTACGTCTGCTCCACCGTGATGGAAGTCGGTCTCGATGTCGGGTCGATGGCGACCGACGACGGCTCGTGCTGCATCATTGAGGTCATGGGCCGCTCCGCCGGTTGGATCGCAGCCGGGGCCGCGCTGGCTCAGCGCGGGAACCCGGACAACCCGCCGCAGATCATCCTGCTGCCAGAAGTCCCGTTCGAGCGCGAGAGGTTCATCGCCAAGGTGAAGTCGGTCGTCGCCAAAAACAAGTACTGCATCGTCGTCTGCGGCGAGGGGATCAAGTATCCCGATGGCCGCGAGGTCGGGGCCGACTACAGCAAGCTCGACGACTTCGGCCACGCCGCACTGGCCGGTGCGAGTGTGAAGCTGAAGGAGATCATCGAGAAGGATCTGAGCCTGAAGACCCGCACGGTCCTGCTCGGGTACGCTCAGCGAGCTGCGGCACACTACGGCAGCGCGATCGATGCGGAGGAGTCGCACGCCTGCGGAGTGGCCGCGACGAAGGCGGCTGTCAGCGGCGTCAGCGGGCAGATGGTCAAGATCGTGCGGACTTCGAGCCAGCCTTACAAATGGACCACCGGCCTGCAACCGCTGGAGGACATCGCCAACGTGGAGCACTTCCTCCCCAAGGAATGGATCGCCACCGACGGCTTCGGCGTCACTGAGAAGTTCATCGAGTACGCTGCCCCGCTGATCGTCGGCCAGACCAAAGTGCCCGAGGTCAACGGCCTGCCGGGGTATGTGGTCCTGGCCAAGCACAAGGTGGGGAAGGTGCTGCCCCCGCGCGGGTAGTTTGAGCCAACGCGAGCGGCCAGAGAAAACAGACCGTGGGATAGGCTTCCAGCCTGTCATCTTCCACGAAATGACAGGCTGGAAGCCTATCCCACGGTTCAGACAAGTCTGACCAATCGCCTGACAGCGGTGCATCCCACAACTTCAAGTCTTCGCATTGATGGGGCACAAGAACCGACGAACGTGACGCACACACCACGTCGCTCTGTGCCTCACGGGCCTCTCGCTCCGTGGGCATGACGACCTTATGATGGGGGGATTCCGAGAGTCCCTGCAATCAATGCCCTCCATGACAGCACACGACCCATCACCACGCCGCGTGATCCGCATCGCCTCTCGCGCCAGCCAGTTGGCTCTGTGGCAGGCTCGGCATGTCTCCGATCTGATCCGCGCCGCTGAGCCGGGACTGGCCGTCGAGATTGTCGAGATCAGCACGACCGGCGATCGCAATCGGTTCTCGGCCCTCAGTCAGATGGGAGGGCAAGGGGTCTTCACGCGCGAGGTCCAGGCAGCCGTTCTCGATGGTCGCGCTGACCTGGCGGTTCACAGCTTGAAGGACTTGCCGACGGTCCGGACCGAGGGGCTGCATCTGGCGGGGGTGCCGGAGCGGGCCGCGCGGTTCGATGCTTTGGTACTGCCGCATTCTCGGGC
>JAYTFV010000700.1:0-8850 GCA_043734065.1 Planctomycetota bacterium | reverse complement strand
TGGTGCGAGCCTTGATTGCCGCTCACCGGGCGCGGATCGACCTCAACTGGGATACCGCATCGGCCATCGATCTGGCGGGGCGTGATGTCCTCGACGCCGTGAAGACCAGCGTCGATCCCAAGGTGATCGACGTTCCCGATCCGCGCCGAGGTCGCAGCACGCTCGACGGCGTCGCCAAGAACGGCATTCAGTTGATGGCCCGAGCCCGCGTGACCGTCCGCACCAATCTCAGCCAACTGATCGGCGGGGCGACCGAGGACACGATCATCGCTCGCGTGGGAGAGGGGATCGTCTCCGCCATCGGGTCGTGCAACTCGCACCAGGAAGTGCTGGAAAATCCGACCCTGATCGCCCAGAACGTGCTGCGAAAGAGTCTCGACTCGCAGACCGCCTACGAAATCGTGTCGATCGACATTGCCGACATTAGCGTCGGCTCCAACGTGGGTGCCCGCCTGCAAGCCGACCAGGCCGAGGCCGATGTCCGCGTGGCCCGCGCCCGTGCGGAACAACGCCGGGCCGAGGCCGTCGCCCAAGAGCAGGAGATGCGGGCCCTCACGCAGGAGAATCAGGCCAAAGTTGTCCTCGCGGAAGCAGAAATTCCAAAGGCGATGGCTGAAGCTTACACGCGGGGTCAGTTGCGTGCGACCACCGACCCGAAGCTGGCCTGACCCGTGGAGTGGGTAAGTTGCAAGGCTGGGGCAAGAGTTCCGGGGGAAGGCATTGGCCCATTCGGGGTCTGTGAGGTCTGTTTCGGCAAGAAATGCCGCCGCCAAGAATTCCTTGCGGTGGCTGACTTTTTGCCAGACGATGATAGAATGGTGATCGAAGTTCTTTTCCGCGCTCCGGCATGAGCCTTGCGTGGGAAAGGGGTGGTGTGACTTTCGGTTCGCGAAGACTCGCGAATCGGATCGCCCCACAGACACCGCCAGCGTGGCGGAGGGTCGTGGGGTGCTGATTCAATCCGTCGCTTATTACGAGTGGCGGTCACCATCGGCTGGGGTTTGCTCTCGCTGTTCATGGACGATCAACAGAGGCTTGACTCGCAGTCGGACAATCCGGCTTCCGGTGAATCTGATGAATTCCATGCACATTGAACTGACTCCGAAGCAGCAGGAAATCCTGCTGCGTGGCTTGCGATTTGTTCGTAGCGCGGTGGCGCTCGACATGCCGCCGGTGTTCACCGACAAGTTCGAATCGGACCGGCACGGCCAGTATGTCGACATCGCCGAGGTCGAATCGCTCGTGGCCAAAGCCGCGATTCGCCAGACCGCAAACGCCTGACGCGACCGTGGGATAGGCTTCCAGCCTGTCAAAGTCGCCGGACTCTCCGAGTTCGGTGTACGGATCCTACCGGGTAGGACGGCCTTTCCAGGCCGTCCTTTCGCATCGCTTGCAACGAGACGGCCTGAAAAGGCCGTCTGATGGGGACACTCTCAACGACCGCTCGCCTTACAATACTCCAAGCGAGTCGCTCGGGGTGCGAATCGGACGCGGCCTCACCGGACTCGGAGAGTCCGGCGACTTTCAAAGTGCGCTGAACGCCCATGCGATACCAGAATGTCTGCATCGAGGCGTTCAGTTGCCTGCTCCCCCCGCATGTCGTGACCTCGGAAGAGATCGAGCGCCAGTTGGAGCCGGTCTATTCCCGGCTGGGCCTGCATGTCGGTCGGTTCGAGTTGATGAGCGGTATCCGCGAACGCCGGTTCTACGACCCCGGCACGCGTCCCGGGTCAGTCAGCGCTCGCACTGCCGAGCAGTTGCTGCAACAGACGGGCTTCGACCGCTCCTTGATCGGGTCGCTGATCCACGGATCGGTCTGCCGCGACCAGATGGAGCCCGCCACCGCTGCAGGTGTACATCACGCGCTGAAGTTGCCCGCGAGTTCGCTCGTGATCGATGTCAGCAATGCCTGCCTGGGCCTGCTCAATGGAGCTCTGCTCATCGCCGACCAGATCGAGGCCGGTCTCATCCGGGCCGGGATCGTCGTCGGCACCGAAACCGGTCGCAGCTTGGTCGAGGGGACGATCGACCGCTTGCGGGGCCTCGCGGGGGCAGACCGCGCGACGCTCAAGACTGCGCTCAAGGCCGACTTCGCTTCGCTCACGATCGGCTCCGGATCGGCGGCCATTCTGCTGTGCGACCGCAAGCTGAGCCGCACCGGGCATCGACTGCTCGGTGGGGCGATGCTGGCTGACACAGCCGCTCACGAACTTTGTGCGGGAGGAGTGGACCCCGCCGTCACGACCGATGGCCGCCCGCAGATGTCGACCGACTCCGAGGCCCTGCTCCACGCGGGGGTCAACCTCGCCGAACGGACCTGGCCGCGACTGCTGGCTCGGCTGGGCTGGACGCAATCTGATGTCCACAAGGTCTTCACGCATCAAGTCGGCAAGGCCCACCGCAAGCTGCTGCTCGACCGCCTCCGTCTGCCGGAGTCACTCGATTACCCGACGGTCGAGACCCTCGGCAACACCGGCTCGACCGCCCTGCCGACAGCTGCCGCTCTCGGTGTTGAACACGGTCATGTGAAGCCCGGCGAAAACGTGGCCCTCCTCGGCATCGGCAGCGGATTAAGTTGCGTCATGCTCGGCATGAAATTCTAGTTCCGCGATAGAGTCATCAACAACCCACCCGTTTAATCCCAATACCGTTCAATTACCCATCACGATGGTGTCTGCACAGGGTTTGGCGGGGCTTGGCGGGTCTTCTGTTCGTCGAACACCAATTCGATTTCCCAGCGTTCGTGGTAGCCCGTGATGATATTTCACGCGGTCGGAAATGAGACATAGTCGCCCCTTGCCAGAGGCGTGTCCGCACGCCAATTCGCCCACATCCTGGCGGAGCGTGGCGACGAAAGTATGTCTCATTTCGGCCCGTGTGAAGTACAGGTTGAGTGTGGGGTATTGCAGCGGGGTCCAGCAGCGTGGTGGCCAGGCGGTGCGATCATCACTCACGACATCACCTCATGAGTCAGCCGACACGACCGCTCGTTGACCCGCCCCGTCTGGGCCAACGCATGTCGAATCCGCTCCGGCGTGATCACACTCTCCCACCCCGCCAACCGATCCAAACACCGCCCCGATTCATCCATAGCGCGGCATCGCCGCAACCGAAGGGGTCAGCAGTCAGCAGTCAGCAATCAGCAGTCAGCAGTCAGCGGTCAGCGGTCAGCCAGAAACCATTCATCCAGGCAACCTCTGTACCCCAAAGGGGTCACACATCACAGCCCAGGGTCGCGACCGCAGGGGGCGCACCCTGGGGCAATACGCCGCGAGGATACGAACACTGAAGGAGTTCCATACAGGGCGGCCGGGCGGACAACCCCTTCAGGATTGGCGGTCCCCGGGACTTGTTTCCCAGGGGTGTGCTCCTGCGTCGTGACCCTGGGCTGTATTGTGCGACGCCTTCGGGGTGCAGAGGCCGCCTTGACGACTTGACATACAGTGGCTGACGGCTGACGGCTTCCCCTTCGAATGCGGCTGTGCCGCGCTGTGAATCATTGACTGGCGGCAGGCCCTCTCCCTCCTGCCTCCCCCCTGACGCAGACGGGAGGAAGAGAGCATGGGGACTGGCCATGCGGCTCGTCGTCTCAAACAAAATCGCTCACCCCGTGGACGCGATGACCTCTTGCACTTGCATCCAATTCCAGACCCCTTATGTTTACGTCTATCTGTCGGCATCCCTGCGAGGTGCCCGCTCTGACATACTGCTCATGACGAAAGTGAAGGATTCATGCGTCTGATCCATCTGGCTGTCGTATTGGCTGTGTTCTGTCTGGCTCCGCTGGCGACATACGCCGGGGAGGCGGACCTCGCGATCCCGGACTTCAAACTCACGACGTTCACGATCGCGGGGAATCAGATCACCGCGTTCAATCTGCTCCTGTGTGGAGCGGGGATGATCTGCTTCACGCTGGGGATTAGCCTGTATCTGCGGGCCGAGGTCGCCAAGCAACCGGCTCACCAGTCGATGCTCGATGTGGCTGAGATCATCTTCGTCACCTGCAAGACGTATCTGATTCAGCAGGGGAAATTCCTGCTGATGTTGTTCGCTCTGATCGCGTCGGCGATGACGTATTACTTCATGGGGCTGGAACACAAATCGTTTGGAACCGTGCTGCAGGTGTTGCTGTTCTCGGTGGTCGGCATGACCGGGTCGTACTGGGTGGCCTACTACGGCATCCGCATCAACACCTATGCCAATGCCCGGACCGCGTTCGCCTCGCTCCGGGGCGAGGCGTGGCCGGTCGTCAATATCCCGCTGATGTCCGGGATGTCGATCGGGCTGTTTTTGATTTCGCTCGAACTGGTGATGATGATCGTGATCCTGCTGTTCGTGCCCAAGGAGATCGCGGGGATCTGCTTCCTGGGCTTCGCGATTGGCGAGTCCCTGGGAGCATCGGTCCTCCGCATCGCGGGAGGCATCTTTACCAAGATCGCCGACATCGGCTCCGACCTGATGAAGATCGTGTTCAACGTCAAGGAAGACGACCCGCGCAACCCCGGAGTCATCGCCGACTGTGTGGGAGACAACGCCGGAGACTCGGTCGGCCCCACAGCCGACGGGTTCGAGACCTATGGCGTGACCGGGGTCGCGCTCATCAGCTTCATCACACTGGCGGTGACTCCGAAGACCGCCGGGGTGGGCTACCTGGATATCCAGGTGAAGCTGATCGCGTGGATCTTTGCGATGCGGTTTCTGATGGACTTCATGTCCGGGGCCTCATACTTCATCAATCAGGCGATCTCCAAGGCCAAGTACAAGGGCCTCAAGGAGTTTGATTTTGAGGAGCCGCTGACCCGCCTGATCTGGATCGCGTCGATCCTGTGCATCACGACTTCGTTCGGGATGAGCTGGTTGCTGATCGGCGATCTGTCGGTGGTGAGAGAAGTGGGAGGGCTGGGGGCAAACGCAGTCGCCAAGCGCGAAACGACCCTGCTCCCCGAACTCTGGTGGCAACTGGCCTCGATCATCAGTTGTGGCACGCTGGCCGCCGTGTTGATTCCGGAGTTCACGAAGGTGTTTACCAGTTCGCACTCGTTACATGTGAAGGAAATTGTGACCGCCTCGCGCGAGGGCGGGGCCTCGTTGACGATTCTGTCGGGGCTGGTGGCCGGGAACTTTAGCGCCTTCTGGAAGGGGATGCTGATCGCCGGGTTGATGGCGATGGCATATGGCGTGAGCATGCTCGGTCTGGGGGCACTGATGGGGCCGCATGCTTCGGTCTTCGCGTTCGGGTTGGTGGCGTTCGGGTTCCTGTGCATGGGACCGGTCAACATCGCTGTCGACAGCTATGGCCCCGTGACCGACAACGCCCAGTCGGTGTTTGAACTCGCTCAGACCGAACACATCCCCGGCATCAGCGCCGAGATCGAACGCGACTTCGGCTTCACGCCCGACTTCGAACGCGGCAAGCACCTCCTCGAAGCCAACGACTCGGCGGGCAACACCTTCAAGGCCACCGCCAAACCGGTCCTCATCGGCACCGCCGTGGTCGGGGCGACGACGATGATCTTCTCGATCATTCTGTTGCTGGAGCGCGAGGGGCTGTTGCATCTGAGCCTGACGGATGCCCCGGTGCTATTGGGGTTCATCTGCGGCGGGTCGGTGATCTACTGGTTCTGCGGGGCCTCGATGCAGGCGGTGACGACCGGGGCGTACCGCGCGGTCGAGTACATCAAGCAGAACATGGACCTGACCAAGAAGGAAGCCGATCTGGAGGACTCGAAGACGGTCGTCCGCATCTGCACCGAGTATGCCCAGTCAGGGATGTGGAACATCTTCATCGCGCTGATGTCGTTCACGCTGGCCTTTGCCTTCTTTGATCCGAACTTCTTTGTGGCATACCTGATCTCGATCGCCGTGTTCGGCCTGTTCCAGGCGATCTACATGGCCAATGCCGGGGGTGCCTGGGACAACGCCAAGAAGCTGGTGGAGGTCGACCTCCGCGAGAAGGGCACCCCGCTGCACGCCGCGACCGTGATCGGCGACACCGTGGGCGACCCGTTCAAGGACACCAGCTCGGTGGCTCTGAACCCGATCATCAAGTTCTCGACGCTGTTTGGTCTGCTGGCCGTCGAGATCGCCGTGAAGAAGAGGCAGGAAGCCAACCTCGCCCACGCGACCAACTACACTCCCTACTTCGGGGCTGTGCTGCTGCTGGTGGCGTTTGTCTTCGTGTGGCGTTCGTTCTACGCGATGCGGATTCCGGAGAAGACCTGACGGGGGGAAGTTTTCAGTCGTCCGTTTTCAGTCGTCAGTCAGAAGAGATCGCGAAAGCCCAGGGGTTGCAACCCTTGGGCTCTCCAACTAGAGTGTAGCAATGGCTACATTCATGATTTCTGTTCGCGTTCTGCTTCTGGGCACAGTTCTGGGCGTACTGGTCGGTTGCCAGCCACCCGCTGCTCCGCCCGCATCGGGAACTGCTCCTACGGCTGCGAAGCGGCTGAACATCGTTTGCACGGTGGGCATGGTATCCGACATCGTTCGGCAGGTGGCGGGCGAGCATGCCGACGTGACCGGGCTCTTGAATGAGGGGACCGATCCGCATGTGTATGTCCCCACGGCCAACGACACCGCCCAGGCGATGCGGGCCGACATTGTCTTCTACTGCGGGCTGCACCTGGAAGGCCGCATGGTGGCCGATTACGAAGCCGCACACAAAAAGGGACGCAAGTTCTTCGCCGTCTCCGAGGGAATTCCGCACGACAAGCTGCGATCTTCAGAGGCGGTGGCGGGTATCCATGACCCGCACGTGTGGGGCGATGTCCAGATGTGGTCGGAATGCGTCCGCGAGGTGGCGAAGAAATTAAAAGAACACGACCCAGTGCATGCCGCCGATTATGCCTCGAACGCCGCCCGCTACTTGGGCGAACTGACCATGCTCGATGCCTATATTCGCGAGGTGATCGCCTCGATCCCGGAACAGCAGCGGACGCTGGTGACCGCTCATGATGCGTTCGCCTACTTCGCCAGGGCCTATGAAATCAACGTCCGCGCGGTGCAGGGGATCTCGACCGAATCGCAAGCGGGCGTCAACGACACGAACCGTCTTGTCGCCTTCTTGGTCGAGAACAAAATCCCCACCGTCTTCGTCGAAGCCAGCGTCAACCCGCGAGATTTGGAAGCCGTGCGCGAAGGGGCCAAACAGCAAGGCTGGGAGGTCGGCGTCGGCGGCACCCTCTATTCCGACTCGATGGGGCCGAAGGGCACCTACGAAGGCACCTACCTCGGCATGCAAGACCACAACGCCACGCTGATCGCTCGTTCCCTCGGTGGGAAGGCTCCAGAACGCGGGTGGCAGGGGAAGCTGAAGTTGCCGTAGACAGACCTGCACTTCACCTGCCAGCAGGACGGTTTTCTTCTGGACAGCTGCGAGTTTTCGCCGGTAGAATCAACCCATGATCCAAATCATCCTCACCGAAGAACAACAACGCTTGCTCGACCAATCGATCGTGCCGGTCCAGGTTGTGGACCGCACTGGTCGCCTCTTGGCTTCCGTGGCCGTTGATGTGAGCGAAGAAGAGCTGGCCGAGGCACATCGGATTGCTGCCGAGTTCGACGACCTCACCGGGACGAGTCACGGCTTGTCCGACGCGGATCTGGATCGCATTGCTCAAAGCTCCAGGGACTTCAAACCGGGGGATCCCACGTTGAGGGAACTCATTGATCGACTGTCTTGGCAGATCGCCGCGTGAACACTCTCGAAATCTGAACTTCGTGTGGCATTTCCCAATGAACGCGGTATCATTGAGACCGCAATACAGGAGCCCCAGACCATGATACAAATCGTTCTCACACCAGAGCAGAATCGTGTCTTGACCGCGGCGAAAGAGCCGGTCGAGATCGTCGATGGGCGGGGCCGCGTACTGTCCAAAATCATCCATGGCTGGACCGAGTCTGAGGTCGCGGAAGCCTTGGCTATCTCTCGACAATCCGGAGATGGCGGTAGCCTGAAGGATGCGCTCGCTCGCCTGCGGAAGTCCCATCCGATTCCGTAAGTCATGACACGAAAATGTGATTGCTAATTTTGGAGTGACAGCCATTTAATACTACATAGATGAACTGCTGGAGTTGATTTGTAATTTTCGATGTAGTATCGCATCGCCATTGCCCACTTTGTTGGAGAACGTCATGCGTTGGGAATTGCGACTCAAGAAGGTCTATCTCGATCAGCAAGCTCAGTTCTGGGTCAAGTATCCGCATCTGCGAGAGGCGATCAACTCGATCGAAGCCGAGTTGGATCAGGAACCCGATCTCATGCTGTACATTGAGCGGCACGCTGATCGACTCCAGGGGAACATCTGGAGCCTGCCCCACGGTGGACTCTTGTCCCTCGTCGAGGTCGCACCCGATGATTGTTGCATCTGGCTGTCGTGGCTCAAGCTCGATGCCCCGGCAGAGGTCAGTGAATAGCCGTGTCCCACATCGACGCAGGAACAAGAGGGATGGAAAGGCGAGCGTGTCCTCCGTCACCTCTTGTTGTTGCACAACCCAGACGCTCAAAGCAGCGTCTGGGCCACCCGTCCAGAGCGACCGCCAGTGGCACCCGGCACCCGGCGACCCCGCTGATCTCTGTCCGGTCTGACAGCGACTCGACAGGCGGAAGCCCGCCGAGTCGCCGACGACTCGGGATGTGGGCACTTGGCCTCACTTTCCACGGGGCAGCGGATGTTTTTCGGGTGCTGGCACTGCTTCACGACACTGCTTGGCACACGCCCGACACTGCTTGGCACACGCCATACAGGACTTGTTGTTGAGCCCGGTTGAAAACGGTGGCGCGGGCCGGGGGAAAATCTGGATGAAAATGGCGGCGCACAGGCGTGCAGTTCAATGAAGCGAGAAGATGGG
>JAYTFV010000699.1:0-6770 GCA_043734065.1 Planctomycetota bacterium | reverse complement strand
GGAGAAATCGCCGACACTCAGGCCGCCCCTTCGCCTGAATCCTGTTCGCAGCACTACGGTCACCTTCTCGACAAGCTGCGATTGCATCGCAGCGACGCTCCTCCGATTTCGGCGAAATCGGCCACGCTGGGCCATGTCGCTCGACTCCCCTGTCGCTCGTGATAAACGCTCGAACGCCCATCGGGGACGGGCCAAAGGGGCCCGTCCTACGGGGTCGGCTGCATCAGTTTGGCAAACCTTGCCGGTCCTGCGGCTCATGTCGATCGTTCGGACGGTGCCGCACGAGACGCACTGGAAACCGACCGATCCCGGTTGCCAGCCAGCCCCCTCTCAAGCGAAATGTCCGGAAACCTCGATAGAACCCTAACGGACGAAATACGCCGCTGGTTCTTCGCGCCCGTTTCGGATGCGTTCACCCGCTGGTGATTCCCCCCGGAGATCAAGGATGATTTCCCGTCACTGGACCCTGTTCATTTTGCTCTTCGCCACCTGGCTCGTGCGTCCCGCACATGTCGTGGCTCAAGCGGCCGCTGCCCCGGAGGCTCTGCCCGCCGCGACGGCCACGGAGGCCTCGCCGCTCGTCACTGAGCCGAAGACCGCGGACGAGTACCTGAACGCCGTGCTGTTCACGATGAAGATCGCGCGGCCCGAAGCGGCCAAGAAGTACATCGAGGGGCTGCTCGCTCTGGATCCCGACGATGCCACGCTGATTGGCTTCCGCACCAAGCACGGGACCAGTACGTTCCTCCAGATGGCGCGTTTCCCGGATTTGAATCCGCCCGCGACTGTACTGCTCGAACGCCTCAATGCCGCGAGTCAACGCCAGGCCAACGATCCGGTTTTCATGGATGGAGTCCTCAAACATCTCTCCGGATCAGCCCGCGAGGCCGACCTGGCGATTCGTGACTTGCAGCACCTCGGCGCTCCGGCGGCCTCGCGACTCGTCCAAGCCGCAGCCGATCCCGCCTCGGGCGTCGACCGCGACCAGGCGTTCATCGCCCTGACCCGCATGGGGGAACCCGCCGTCGCCCCGCTCATCGGCTACCTGTTCCAGGGCGACGCGGCCCAGAAGCTGCTCGCCGTCGATGCCTTCGGATGGGTCGCCACGAAGGCCGATGCCCCCTTCCTGTACTCCACGGCCTTTTCGACTGGCAATGAACCCGGCCTGCGCGATATCGCCCGCCAAGCCATCTCGCGGTTGCTCTATAAAGACCCGAGCCATGCCGGTCGACTCGAAGGCTTCGGTGCTGCCGCCAAACTGCGGTCGGCAGCCGAGAAGCTGCTTAAGGGCGAGACCGTGATCGAACCCGAAGAGGACGGGCTCGTCTCCGTCTGGGTTCGTGACGCGACCTCCGCCAGTCTGATCGAACGTCGCGTCTCGCCGCACGCTGCAGCCGTCTTCCGGGCCGAGATGTTCGCCCGCCAATCACTGGAACTGGCCTCGACCGATACACGCACGCAGAGTGTGCTACTGAACACGATCCTGACTCGCGACTTCGAGGCGGCTGGCTGGGACCAACCGATCCCCAGCGGGCCCGGCTCCGCGTTTGAGGTCGCTGTTCTGGCCGGTTCGACCGCCTGCCTGGAGGCCCTCGCGCTCGCCAATGAGATGGGCAACACCGCTGCGGCGGAGTCATTGGTCCGGGCTCTGGCTCTCAATGGATCGGCGTCGCTGCTGCGGACTGGCGGACAACGCGGAGCAGTGGTGGCTGCCCTCGATCATCCGTCGCTGCGGGTCCAGTTTGCGGCTGCGGAGACGATCCTGCACTGGGATCCTCAGCAGTCGTTCCCGCATTCCAATCGAGTCGTGGAGATCCTAGCCCGTGCCCTGCAAGCCGATGCGCGGGCGAATGGAGTGGTCGTGGACCCCAATAACACGCGAGGTTCGACGATGGCGACGTTCCTCAATGAGATGGGTTACGACGCCCAGATCGTCCGGACGGGAGCCGAAGGATTCGAAGCGGCCACGACACAAGGGGACATGGAACTGGTGGTATTGCACCTGAACACCATCCGCTGGGATCTCTCGCCGACAATCGCCAATCTGCGGGCCGATTCGCGGACGAAGAACATGCCGATCGCCATCTACGGCCCGCACGGGTTCCGCCGGTCGGTCGAGCATCTGCTGACTCACGACCCGTTAATCACCTATGTCGAAGAGTCGGTGCGGTCGACCGACCTCTCCCGCCAGTTGCGTCCGTTCCTGGCCCAGGTTGAGCCGCCCGCTCTCACCCCGGCCCAGCAGTCGCACCAGTCGCTGCAAGCTGCGAAGTGGCTCCGCAAGATTGCGGAAGGCCGCACGCACGTGTACGACCTGACCCCTGCGGAGGACTCGCTGGCCCAGGCCCTGCCGCGCACCGATCTGGGAGACGACGCGCTGATCGCGATCGCAGCGATCCCCACCGCCGGAGTCCAGATCCGTCTGGCCGAAGCCGCACTCAACAGCAACTATCCCGCCGCCAAGCGGGCTGTGGCCGCCTCTCTAACCGCTGCCCACATCCGCCGCCACCAGTCGCTGTTGTCGGACGGCCTGCGGAAAAAGCTTGTCGAAGGCTGGAACACGGAGACCGATCCGGTCGTGCGGGCCGCTCTGGCCAGCGTCGTCGGAGTGCAAGGCCCGAATGCGGAAGGGCTACCGACCCTGCTGAAGAACTCGGCTCCGGCCACCGCGCCGAACCCGTGAACGACGGATCGCAGTCCCGCGTGCCTCAACGCGGAATGGACCTCTCCTGAGAACGGGGCAAAACGGGACGTTGTTTTGGACCATGTCCTGACTTCCGCCAGATCGACTGGAGGGGGAACAGTGTGCCCTCCACGGAATCAAAGCCTTCCGGTGACAACTTCGACTACTGCCGCTTGTCTCTCTTCCACACCGACCGGAGACCTTGGATCTGAATGGAGGCATTCGCCGATCCCTCCGGAGATGACAACTGCAACATTCGATCCCTCCGGGACATGTCGACTCCGACTGAGATCGCCGTTTCTCCTTGATTCGCGAACAGTTCGATTGATCCGCGATCCAGCAGGATGACCAACGACAGCTTCTGGTCAGTGATCCGCACCGCAGCCGTCACATGCTGACAGGTGAGCGTTCCCTTCTCACTGTCGATTGTGATCGGAACGCCGTTCACAGTGAGAACGACGACTTTGGCCTCTTGGATTTGAAGGTCGATTTTTCCCCGGAATCCTTCACCATCGATCTCATATTCAACTCGCGCGGCACCGGAGGCCAGTTTGGCTTCGACGATGGTCGAGTCCTGGAGTCCCTCCAGCTCCTTCACCGGCAGAGCGTGCAGCACCACCTTGTCCCCCGCCTTGTGCAGCGTCAGTTCCACCGGCACGACCATCTGCTGGTTGAACGGCATGCCGGGGAAGTTGATGTCCCGACCCCAGCCGATCTGGATGATGCGGCCCTTCGGATCATTGCTGTAGGTCTGAGCCGCGTAGAAGTTGCCGTACCAGAGTTGCTGCTTGGGGCCAGCGGGGGTGAAGGTCTTGCCGTCGAACTGGCCGGTGGTGTACTTGCCATCGGCTGCGGAGAGTACCCAGCGTTTTTCGGTGGTGCCTGCGATCTCGGCTTCGAAGAGATCGGGGCACTCGAAGTACCCCTCGATGCGACTGGCGAACTCCCACTTGCGCATGTCGGTCGAGGTGTGAAACGTGATCCACTGCTTCCCCTCGAACTCATCGTAGAGGGCCATGACCCACTTCTTCGTCGGGGCATGCCACAGCAGCCGCGGGTCGCGGCCCTGATGCTTCACCACCGGATTCTCGGGGAGTTCGCTCCAAGTCAATCCGTTGTCGCGACTGGTGAGAAGACACTCCCCGCGCCCAGTACTCGTGAACGCCGCGATGATCGTCTCGATGCCGTTCTGCTTCTCCCCGAATCCGGTCGTGTTGAGCGGATCGACCACCGCACTTCCGGAGAAGGCCCAGTCGCCGAACTTCGCCGGGTAGACCGACTCGGGCAGCTCTTGCCAGTGCAGCAGGTCCGCACTCACCGCATGCCCCCAGTGCATGTTCCCCCAGCCCCAGCCGTACGGGTTGTGCTGGTAGAACAAGTGGTACTTCCCGTTGGCATACACCAGCCCGTTCGGGTCGTTCAGCCAGCCGCGTTGCGAGGTGAAGTGGAACTGCGGGCGGAGTTTTTCCTGGTAAAGATCAGCTACGGATGGCTTTTCGTCAGAGGGTGTGATCGCCGCGAGGGCCTCGGGACCGCCGGACATGCGGTCGACGTTCACTGTGAGCGACTTGCCTCGGAAGGCGGTCACATCGGCCAGCGTCACGTAGTCGGCTGGCCCCTCGGCGTACTCGATCTCGAACTCGCGGACGGTCTGGCCATCGACCGTGAACCGCATCTTCCGTTTCGGAGCCCCGTTCTTCACCGACAGATGCAGATACCGCTTATCGATCGCGATCGTTCGCACTGCGGGCTCGCTGCCCCGCCGCTTGTCGCTCTGTGTGAGTTGGTCGACGCTGATGTGGCCCCAGCCGCCGGTGGCGTTGTCGACGATCTCGATCGTCCCCTTCTTCCCAACGAACTTCGCGACATCCCACGAATCCCAGTCGAGGGCCTCGCTCCCGCCGGGAGCATCATTCGGACCGGTCGCAGTCCGCACGACCTGGCCCTCGACCAGCAGCCGCACCGCCAATTTCTCCGAGTCCTTCCCGCCGCCGATCAGGAAGTTGATCCACGGGCGCTCAATGGCGAACTCCGGCGAGGTCAGCTTCCCGGTGCTGCGGTCGCCCTGAAAGAAGCTGTTGACGAGCTGGGCCCCCTCGAACCCGCTGACTGGCATCTGACCCGGCAAGGTTCCCTTCGCCGGGCCGGGGCCAAAGGCTTCGCCTTCGACTTTCCATGTGCCGTAGGTATCCCCCTCGAAGTCAGCGATGAGGATGTCCTCAGCGGACCACGCGGTGGTGGTCAGGCACAGGAGAATGAAGAGGGAGGTGAGCAGAGGGCGCATGGGGGGAACCTGTACATGAAACTCGAACTTCCTCACTCCTCTCTCCGCAACACCGCCGTATTCCCCCGCACGATCTCCTCGTACTCCCCCTTCAGATCGTCGGGCAGGTACGAGGCTCGAATCAGCGGCACAGCTTCATCAAGAACATCCGCTTGCTGGTTCAGCAAACGAATCGCAGCCTTGGGCGGAATCTGGCAGTAGGCGGCGAAGTCCATCCAGGACTTCCGGGTCAGATTGCTCTTCTTGCCGCCAATCGTCAAGGCCAGCGAATCTCCGGGGATCGGCAATCGCGTACAAAGCAGATCGTAGGCTGGTGTCAACTGGCGGCGGCCATTGAGCTGAGTGAACATCGAGAAGTTCTTCAGATGCTGGTCCCCATTGGCCACCCACCAACTGAACAACAGCATCTGGTACAGCTTGCGAATCTCAATCAGTGGCTCGGTGGCGTAGAGGCGCAGGACGCGGACGCAGAGTTCGCCCGAGCCTTCATACTTGTCGCGGATCGGCTTGCCAGCCAGTTGGCAGAAGTCCTCGACCGCCAGCTTCGTGCCCTCGTCGAGGCGGTCGAAACGCTTCACGAGGTAGGCGATCGCTCCATCTTGCAACTCCACCAATCCGAACGGCGGCACCTCGATCCCGGTCAGCGCTGCCAGGCACATCGTCAGATGTTCGTTCTGCGGAACGAAAGCAAACCGCGCTGGCTCCGGCTTGAGGATGTACCGCCCTCCGCGCGGGGCGACCTCCATGCGTGACTCATCATCCGAGAGCCGCAGCGAGACTTTCTCCTGTGCCCCCGAGATCGACATCTTCCCCGCCATCTCGGTCGCCACCCGCATCAACGACGGCAGCGAGAACCCCAGCCACGGCAGCGACGGCGCGTCGAACAGCTGCATGAGGCAGTCGGCGTGATACCGCTCCTCGGCGGCGCAGGGTCGCAAACAGATTCGGCAGGCGACGTTGCTCATGCCTCATCCCCCTCGACGGACACGATCTCGACGTTCCCGATGCAGTCACCACACGTGGCCAGCAGCATCCCAAACGGGTCGTCCTTCGAGATTTTGAGCTTGCGCGACGCCAGATCGAACAGCCACCCCTCGGGCAACAGGTTCTCAAAAAACGGGTGCAGCCCCGGAGACACATACGGCTCCGACCGGAGCGGGAGGGTCAGCGAGACCGGCACCGCTCCGGGCTGTGCGAGCCAGGCCGGGGTGTAGGTGAACCGCGTCTGGCCGCCGTCTTCGGAGAGATGACCGACGAGTTGACCGTTAAGTTTGACGAGGCAGAAGCGGCTCATGGCGTGTCATCTCCCAAGCTGGGTTCGGCGCGGGGAGACTCGACCGTGCCCAGCATCAACCCGAACACCGCGAGGACTCGATTGACCGCATCGGCTCGGAGGGTCGTCTTGCCTCGCTCCAACTCGGAGATCAGACGCACACCGACCCCGGCCAGTTCGCTCAACTCCCGCTGGGTGATTTGCTGAGCTGTGCGCCTCGCATGGACGGTACGCCCGATCAGACGACAGCTTTCGAGGGGGATGTTCATGGGTCACATGTCAGAACTGGCCAAGCGGTTTTCCCGTTCGGGAATACGCGAATCATACTCCAGCAAGGCTGTGACGGCAACGTGAGGTTCCCGATCGGGAATACAGTTCGAGTAAAGTCCTCTGAAGAGTCGTATACGACAGATCATATCGCCGCGAGAATACCGATCGGGAATAATTTCGTCAGTGCTTCCTGGAACGAATTCGTCAGTGAGTATTCCCGATCGGGATTTATCATTGACACGGTACAGTCTGGGCCGTAC
>JAYTFV010000698.1:0-7999 GCA_043734065.1 Planctomycetota bacterium | reverse complement strand
GGGGCGATCACTCCGCTCGCCACGTCCGCGTGAGTCGTCACGTCCGTGCGGACGCTCCTCGCGAGCCGCAGCGGGTTTGGGGGCCGGAGCCGCGTCCTCGCGCGGGCCACGCTCACGGGCGGCGGGTGCCTCTTCTCGGCGGGGGCGATCACGACTGGGTCGGTCTTCACGGGGTCGGTCTTCACGGGGGCGGTCAGCCCGGCCTCGATCGTCGCGGGCTCGCTCTTCTTTCGGGCGGTCCTCGGCTGCGGGGCGAATTGGTTTCGATTCCGCACGCGCGGGAGCGGGTTCCCGGCGGGGAGCCTCCTCGCGTTCGGGTCGACCGCCCTGGCTGCGGCCTCCGCGATCTCGATCAGATCGGCCACGGTCGGGTCGGTCGCTGCTCGGACGACCCCGGTCGGGTCGGTCGCTGCCTGAACGTGGGCCCCGGTCGCTGTCGGGAGAGGTCTCCCAGTCCCAACCTTCGAGGGCATCCCAGAAGTCGTCCTTCTGGTGCGCCGCCTTGGGCTTGGCGGCGGCGGGAGCATCTGACTCGGCCTCTTCGCCGTCGAGGTCGAGGTCTGCTGCCACCGGCTGCGAGTCGCGCCGAACCGCTCGGGGACGGACCTCTTCGACAATGGCATCGTCGTCCTCGGGGACATCGATTTGTGCGGCGGTCAGAGCCGTGGAGCGTACTCCCGGCTGATGCACCTGTGACTCGTGGTCGTCGTCGTCGTCATCATCAAAGGCCCCGAGCAGACCGACCCCGAAACCCTCATCGTCATCATCGCGCGGCACCGGCAGCCGAGGCACGGGCTTGCGCTGTGGGACGGTCGGGGCGGGCCGGAATTCCCGCACCGGCTCAGCCGCTGGTTCAACTGCCACCGACTCTGCCGCATCCGGCTCTGCCGCCTCACGAGCCTGAGTCGCCACTGGGGCCTCGACCACGTCCTCCATTCGCAGAGGTTCGGGCTGGGCCGCAGGAGCCAGCGAGCCGAAGTCCAGCCCGTCCAGATCGTCTGGATCATTGACGGGACCACCGGGCGCAAAGTGAACTCCGAAAAGCTCTTGTGCCAGAGACTTGGAAGGCGGCTCGCTGCCGGGACGTGGGGAATTGGGCTGGTTCATAACCGATAAAGCTATCTTTTTGACGACGAATATGCAAGGATCGCGCGGATGTGGGACGTGGGGGCGTGTGTGGCCACACAGCTCGCCCACCAGGCGAGCCGGATGGCGTCAGCCTCCGGACCCTTCCGCCCGGATGACGGAGTCCTCCGGGGGCTGACGCCGCCCGGCTCGCCTGCGGCGGAGCGATAGGACGCCGACCGCTCAGTGGCACCCATAATGTCACATCTCACTCGACTTCGGAAGCCCCGTCGTCAGTGGCACCCCGTCGGAACCCGGCCCCCACGGTCGCCTTGCAAGCCGTCTAGGATTCCGTTATTCACAATGAATCGTGACTGACCCGCAGGGCACGATCGACTTCTTCATCAGCTACCGCGGCCCGCAAGCCGTGTGGGCGCGGTGGGTCAATTGGGTCGTGCGCACGGCGGGATATTCAACCACGCTGATGGATGAGTTCCAGGTCGGAACGACCTGGACCAGCAACATGCGTGACGCAGCCTGCGACTGCCGCCGCCTGATCCCGCTCTATTCAGAGGACTACTGGAACTCTGGTGCATGTGTGGAAGAATTCGATGCCTATTGGCGTCAGCACCTGCAGGACGGACGTGCCCGCTTTCTCCTCCCGCTCGTCGTTCAAAAGTGCCTTGTCCCAGATATGCACGCCATGCTGTTGGCAGCCCGGCTGTACGAGTTGGATCGCGATGCGGCTCGTGCAGCCATTCTCAAAGTCCTCGCGGGCATCACCCCCGTCGCCCCTGTTGCCAAGGCATTCTTGAAACACGAGCCTCCTTTCCCTGGCAGCAGCACGACGAGTAGTGTATCCACAGTTGCCGCATCTGTTCCGTTCGTGCCGTTTCCTGCCAACCCCGCCCCAGTGGATCGCAAGGGATTCTTGAACTGCATCACAGCATTCGAGACGTTCGAGGACATGCTCACAGTTTTGCCCTCCACTCGCATCCTGTTGGTGCATGGTCATGGCAAACAAGGCAAGAGTACGCTCCTCAGTACGTTCTACAATCACACGCGGGCTCTACTCGGCAAGAAAAGCACCGCTCGCGTCGAGTTCAAGATCGCGGGCAATAGTCCCGAGGAGCATGTCAAATCCATCGCCCGCGAACTGGGTTTCACAGTTTCCAACACAGGAAATATCATTGAAAGAGTCGATGGGTTGCTCGATGCCTGTGCCGGGCGGCCAGTCGTGATCTTCTTTGATGCATTTGAACACGCCGAGCATCAACATCGCCATTGGGTCGGCAGGGTACTGGAACGCTGTCTGGACGACGAACAACTCCGCTGTGTCGTGGCAGGCCGAGAGTTGCCTCCGGCGAAAAGCCAGCCGTGGTTGAACCTCTCCGTGACCTCAGAGTGTGACGCACTCAAAGACAAGGACGCGTTCGCAGCCCATGCTGTGGCGATGGGATACAAAGGCAACCGGGATGAGATCGCGGTCATGGTCACCAGCCTCGTCTTGATGCGGGAACGCTTCCTCAAAGAGGGCCGAGAAGACCACGGGATCAGTTCAGAAACCGTCCTGGAAGAGATCAAGAGCCTCTGCTCGCGGGGAGGCACGCTCGCATGAATCTCCAAGAGCGCCTCGCACAAATCGAAGCCGCTGCCGCTCAGCCGGGCGGACTGGCCCTGCGCTCCGTCGCACGACTCACGGACGGCCAGCCCGACCTGCTGCGTGCGCTCGAAGCTGCAGCCGTACCCCATTGGTGGGATGAGTCCACACTGGCATTCGTGTTGGATCAAGATCTGGCTTTAGACGCTTCTGGCTGGGCGACACAGCTGCGCGAGTTGCCAGTGACGGAACCGTTTCTCGCGGTTCCCGGCGCGTTCAACATTCACGAAGTGACACGTCTCGCATTGCGAGACAAACTTCATGCGGAAGGTCGTCTGCCTGATCTCTCGGCCCGCGCACTGCGAGCCGTCAGCCAATCTTCGGAAACTGTGACTTCCGACCGTACCATTGAGCAGCTCTACCATCAGTTACTCGCTGAGCCGGAAGCAGGTGCCGAGGCACTGGAGACCGCCTGGCGAGATTTGGACAATCAGGGCCGCTGGGCCACGCTGCTTGACCTGGCGGCGATGCTGGAGGAGGTGCTGCCCCATCTCACCGCTCCTGCCCGGACTCGCGCACTGTTGCGCCGGGCCACCATTCGAAGCGACCGGAGTGGGAGCTCCGAGATCAAAGTCCAGGCCGCGGAAAGCCTGTTCCTCTTCCAGCAATTGGGAAATGAACGGGCGCAAAGTCAGGCGCTAAATCTGCTCGGCGATCTGGCGACGGCGCAAGGGAATCTGCCCGAGGCCCAGCGGCTGTTCGGCGAGTCGCTCCGCATTCGGCAGCGGCTGTCCGAGTCCGACCCGGCGAACGCGGAGTGGCAGCGGGATCTGTCGGTGTCGCTGAACAAGCTCGGTGATCTGGCGACGGCGCAGGGGAATCTGCCCGAGGCCCAGCGGCTGTTCGGCGAGTCGCTCCGCATCGCGCAGCGGCTGGCCGAGTCGGACCCGGCGAACGCGGCGTGGCAGCGGGATCTGTCGGTGTCGCTGAACAAGCTCGGCGATCTGGCGACGGCGCAGGGGAATCTGCCCGAGGCCCAGCGGCTGTTCGGCGAGTCGCTCCGCATCGCGCAGCGGCTGGCCGAGTCGGACCCGGCCAATGCCGCGTGGCAGCGGGATCTGTCGTACAGCTACACGATCATCGGGCAGTTGTTGATGCAGCAGAAACGCTGGGCTGAGGCTCTGCCGCTGCTGGAACAGAGCTTGGCCATCGACGAACGCCTCGCGGCCAGTGACCAGTCGAACGTGATGTGGCAGCAGGATGTCGCGGTCAGCCGCCGACTGGTGACCCAAGTCCGCGCCCGAGTGAAGTCGCTCGACCCGTAGCTTCCCCGTAGCTTGGACCCCCAGGTCCGAGCGAACGTCTTTCATTCCGCGTGCGTCGACGGCGACACGCTCGGACCTGGGGGCCAAGCGACGGTGTCGGCGGGGCTATTCGTCTCCCCGCAGGACAAGCACCTCCTCACCCAACGGCGAGCCATGATCGCCCCCCAGTGAGCACTTTCGACCGTCTTTCCCCCTTCGTTACCTTCCTTTGCTTCTGTTCAATATCCGGAATTGGAACAGAAGCAAAGGAAGGTAACGAAGGGCAAGCAGACAGATCGACGATTGTTACGACAATGGTCGCCCAGATTCTGGCGTGTCAGTCCTTCCTCCTCTTCGTTCCATTTCTCTGCTCTTGAAAGGCGATCCCCGTGCATCAACACTACGAGAGAGCAAATCACTTGAGCCGCGAAGTCATCGGAGCGGCGATCGAAGTCCATCGCGTCATGGGACCGGGCCTGCTAGAGAGTATCTACGAACGTTGTCTGCTGCACGAATTGGAACTGCGAGGCATTCCCGCGTTGCAGCAGCAGCAAGTTCAGATCGATTACAAAGGCTTCGTCTTCGCGGAGGAACTCCGCTTCGATCTGCTGGTGGATGGTGTGCTATTATTGGAACTAAAAGCCGTCCAGGAAGTGTTGCCGATCCACAAGGCTCAATTGTTGAGTTACATGAAGCTTCTCAACGTACCGCTGGGTCGGTTGCTGAACTTCCATGAACTGAAACTCGTCGACGGCGTCTCACGAATGCTGCTTCCGGGGGCGAATCTGGGTAGAACGGAAGGGCACGAAGGGAAGGAAACGAAATGAGATGAGAAGGAGTGTCGGCGATCTGGCGACGGCGCAGGGGAATCTGCCCGAGGCCCAGCGGCTGTTCGGCGAGGTGTACCGCATCAAGGAATTCGCCTCGTCGCGAAACGGGGGGGCTCCGGGAGTTGAGCCGTGAATGATTGGACCGTCAGCGCGAATCTTCTGGAGGCGGCTCTGTGGGCGGGGATGGCGTTGACCTTGGCCTTGTGGGCGATGCGCGTGGCGGGTCGGCGGAGGCGGTTGTGGTTCGTACTCGCCGCAGCCTTTCTGGTGTTCTCGGTGTCTGACATCATCGAGTCTCAGACGGGGGCGTGGTGGCGTCCGCTGTGGTTGTTGGCGATGAAGGCGGGTTGTCTCGCGGTGTTCTTGTACGGAGCGCGGGAATACCGGAACATCTGCCAGACCGAAAGCCCGTCGCCCGACCCTGGCCCCTCGAGGAGTCTCGCCATGTCTGCACTGCACGTCCGCCAGATCGATCATGTCACGTTTGTGGTTCGCGACCTCGAAAAGTCCCGGGCGTTCTACGCCGACCTGCTCGGCATGGTTGAAGTCCCGCGTCCGGGGTTCCAGTTTGCGGGGCTCTGGTTCCAGGCGGGGAGTACGCAAATCCACCTCATCCTGGAAAGTGCGGACTCCGGCCCGGCGACGGTCTTTATCCCCGAGCAGTGCTCGATCAGCCGCACCCGGCATGTCGCCTTTGAGGTCGCCAGCGCGGCCGCAGCCGTCCGCATCCTCGGCGAACAAGGGGTCGAGATCGTCGCTGGCCCGAAGGCTCGACCCGATGGACCGACCCAGCTGTATGTGTTTGACCCGGATCGGAATCTGGTGGAGCTGTTTTCGTATGGGGTCTGAGCCTGTTTCAAACTTCCGAAGTCTTCGGAGACTTCGGAAGTTTCCGCTGCCCGCTCGCGACGAATTTTACTGATCGTAGCGATTGGGTCTGGTGAGGTTCGGCGGGGATTCGTTATCCTCCCAGCCTTGATCCAGTGCGCCGGGACGAAGCGTGGCATACTGATTCGGTGGGATCGATCGATCTGGTCTGAGTGAAAAGGCGTGGCCTCATGTCCGAGTTGTCCAAGAAGATGGTGATTGGTTCGATGGTCGTCGCGGGCATCGTGGCCTTGATGTCGATCGCCGACCTGGCCACCGGACTGCCGTTTTCCGGCAAGCTCACGAAGCCGATGGACATCATGTTCATCCTGTGTGCGGGGATCCTGGGCTACTTGTGCTGGACCGTGATGAAGGACGCCAAGTAGTTCACGTTTGCAGCGATCGTTGGCCACACTCTGGAAGCCCACCGGTTGCCACCGGTGGGCTTGGTTACGCATACTCCCGGAGATCGCGATGACTCGCCACTGCTGTCTGCTGTGGCTCACCGGACAGGCAGCGCAACGCTCCGCTTCGAAGACTTCGCGTCGCGGCGAAACGGGGTGTGAATTCTGTCGCTCAACGCTCAACGCTCAACGCTCAACGCTCTCCCCCCCATGCCCGCTCCGACCCTCGAAGATCGACTCCGTGTGCGTCAGCGGCCCACCGGGCGCTCGGCGATGTTTCAGTCGTGGCGGGAGCTGTTGTTTCTGCACTGGGATTTCCCGGCCGAGCAGATCCAGGCGACGCTCCCGCCCGGCCTGCATGTCGACACCTTCGACGGGAACGCGTGGCTCGGCGTCGTCCCGTTTCGCATGCGACAGTTGCGACCGTGGTGGCTCCCGCCGATCCCCGGTGTGACGAACTTTCTCGATATGAATCTGCGCACCTATGTTCATGATGACCGAGGGACGAGCGGCATCTGGTTCTATTCACTGGAGGCCAACCACGCATTGGCGATCTGGGGGGCGCGGCGGTTCTATCACTTGAACTACCAGCACGCCCGGATGAGCCATGCGCACGACCACACGACCGGCTGGACCGAGTTCAGCTCGCAGCGGACCGGAGCCAGCACCGACCTGAACTGCCAGTTCCGCTACCGCCCGACCACCCTGCCCTGCCCCGCCGAACCCGGCAGCTTTGAGTTCTTCCTCGTCGAGCGTTACGTCCTGTTCGCCCGCTCGCCGCAGGGCCAACTCTCCATCGGCACCGTGGTCCACGAGCCGTACCCGATCAGTGAGGTCGAACTGCCCCAGTGGTCCGATTCGCTGCTGCCCCTTAATGGGTTCGAGCGTCCGGGCCGCCCGCCGGTGCATGCCGCCATGTGCCGAGGGGTGGATGTGGATGTCTACCGTCTGACTCCCGTGGGATAGGCTTCCAGCCTGTCGTCTTTACGTTTCACACAGACTCACTCCGCTTCGAAGACTCCGCGTCGCGGCTCAACGGGGGTAATGCCAGCGGATTCAGGAATCCGCTCGTCGCACAAGACACCCCCCAGCCCAGCGGGTATCCTATGTTCGAAAGCTGTCTTCAGAGTTCGTTGGGAGTTCCGTGATGCGAGCGATGTGGCGTGAATGTTTGCTGACTCTCTTGCTGGTTGGCGGGCTGGTCGGGTCAATCGAAGCGGAGGACATTCTGACGGTCGACGGAGAAAAAATCGCCACCACCGGGGTGACAATCGCCGATCGCCAGATCACGATCCCGCCGACGAACGGGATGCCCGCGAAGGTGATCTCGCTGGAGGATGTGGTGGAATTCAATCGGACATTCCACCGCGAGATGGGTGATCTCAAGACCCGCTATGTGCGGGTGGAGCTTCTGAGTGCCGCGCCAGCGTATCTCACCCTGGCCGAGGTGATGGTTTTCGAAGGGGACAAGAATATCGCGCCCCAGGGGAAAGCGACTCAGATCGGGACTGCGTACGATGGCCCTCCCGAGAAGGCCATCGATGGCAATCCCGATGGCAATTTGAACGTGGGCAAGTCGGTCACCTGCTCGACCCATGTGCCGCGTCCATGGTGGGAGGTCGATCTGCAGCGCGATGTCAAAGTCCGAGAGGTCGATATCAGGAACCGTACCGATGATGGCGGCCCGACCGATCTGTTCGGATCGCGTGTCGTCTTACTCGATGCGAATCGCAAACCGCTGTGGGTCCACTATCTCGACAAACCCGGAGCGCAGACCGTTCTCAAGATCCCGCCCACGGGAGTGCAGTTCGGCAAGGCTGACCTCGAACAGTTCCAACGCTACACCGGCGTCGCCAGCAACTCCGCTCAATCGATGAACGAGACTGAAGTCGAACTCGAACTGATCGGAGGAGCCAAGTTCTACGGCAA